>JABDLZ010000170.1 GCA_013001705.1 Flavobacteriales bacterium | reverse complement strand
GTGCAGGATGGCCGCCTTTCTTTCTTCCGATATTAACTCCAGCAGTCAGGAGTAACATTCAATTGGACATGTCGAGCGGAGTGGTTCATAGTAAAAACAAAATGGATCGATTGCTACCACTTCCAAGTGGCTATTTTGTAGGAGTTGACAAGCAAAACGAAAGATTCAACCGAAGAATCGGTCGTAATGTAGAGCGACTTCTTCGTAAGTTGAACAGGCAACAAAATAAAATTAGTTCTTAACTCAAGAAGGCCCCCATTTCACTTCAACAGCGACACGTATTATCGGAGAAATCTATGTCCAAACAAAGCTCATGGCATAGCTAGGTACATCATCTCCTTCTACCCCCTGAATAGGACATAGCCTCACCTTTGCCGAAGCCGTAGCTCAGTCCGAAGGTGATGAAGCGACCCCGCTGGTTCCAGGAGTAGAGGTAGAAATCCTCCTCATCGATCACACTCTCGAAGATGCGGGTCTTGAAGAGATCACGCACGCCTACATTGGCCACTAGCTTTCCATCCATGAATTTCTGGCGCAGCCCCAGATCCACTGAAGGAGAGGACGATTGCACTCCCTGTACTGTCTGGAACTTGGAACGGTAATTCCCAGTGATTTCGAATTCCAAGTCTCTAGAGACTTTGAACTTGGAGGTCAATCTACCCGACCATTGCTGCCCGGTGAAATCGAAATCGGTATCCTGGAATTCTCCTTTGCGCTCGAAGCGATTCAGATTGAAATCCCCATTGAGAGTCAACCAGCGATTTGCCGAATATTTACCGGTGACTTCTATGCCGGTGGTGGCGTTGGTCCCGATGTTGAGCGGAGTGGTGGTGTTTACATTGTCCTCAAAAACAGAGACCCGCTCCATCACATCGGTCGTGTAGCGATAATAGAGGCTCGAACTCAGACTTGTCTTCTTCATGATGTAGATACCGGTCAGCTCATAGCTATCGGTGTACTCAGGAAGAAGGTCGGGATTTCCGGTGCGTACATTGAAGTTGTTGGTGATGTTGAAGAAAGGATTCAGATCCCAGAGACGGGGACGCTTGATCCTGCGGGAATATCCTATCTGGAAACTCAGATTCTCTGTGAACTTATAGGAGCTATGGAAGCTCGGAAAGAGATTGGTGAACTTCTGGCTATTCTTCTCATCCGTAGTGGCGAGGAGGGTCTGCAAGTCGGTATCCTCCATTCTTAAGCCCAATTTCACCCCGGCCTTGGTGCCTTCGTAAGCACCGGTCACATAAACCCCCAACACCTTCTGGTCATATTCGAAATCGTTGGTCAAGGCAGGATCGATGACATAGGTCCCATCGACCAGGTCGCGCACCTCATAGTCATTGCCCACATCGTTCATCTCATACTGCGCACCGGTCTCGAAGATGATCTGGTCATTCACGGGATGTGCATAATCCAATTTGAAGGTATAGTCGGCCCGACCGAAATCCGTGGCTGTGAGCTGTTCATTGGAAAGGCTCACGCCTTCTGTGGTGATGTTACTGAAGATTGAACTCTGGTCCTTGTTGAAATAGTTCCCCAGAGCGCTGACGAGCAAGGTGTGCTTCTTATGGTCGGTAAATTGCTTCTTGTATTGAAGATCGAATCTCCACTTGGGATTATCAGCCTGGGTATCCTCGTTTCGCGTCCAAGCGTTGAGCAGATTTCCTTCTGTATCCACCTGACGGAATTCAGTGGTAGCGGGATTATCCTCCGTCTCAAAGGCATAGCGACCCGAAAGAGTGACCACGTTGTTGTCATTGATATGATAGTCCGTACCGAGAGTGATGTTGTAAAAGGTCTCATTTCGAAAAGACTCTCCTTCACTGAGCAATTGGGTGCCTGAGGTGCGGTCCCAGTTGATGTTATCAGAGAATCGAGGGAGTGAACGGTATCCGATCCCCATCTGTGTGAAGAGATTGAATTTCTGTGTTCTGCGATTGAGGCTTATCCCGATACTGTGATTGTCCGGGATACCGGTATTTACCGAGACCGAGCCATTCAGTCCTTCTTTCTCCTCCTTTTTGAGAACGATGTTGAGTATACCAGAGGTACCTTCTGCATTGTACTTGGCCGAAGGATTGGTGATGACCTCTATCTTCTCGATCATATCGGCTGTGATGGAGCCCAGCAGATTGGCAGGATCATCGGAAAGGACCGAGGGTTTACCATCTATGAGAATCTGCACTCCCGAGCTACCTCTCAAACTGACCTCTCCTTCGATGTTCACATTGACAGATGGCACATTGTTGAGCACCTCCATGGCACTCGCCCCAGATGTACTCAGGTCCTTGCCTACGTTGAAGACCCGCTTGTCCAGTTCAAAGGTGGTACGGGACACTTCCCCTCTCACCACTACCTCATCGAGCATTTCCTGATCGGGTGAGATGGCTATCTCTCCAAGGTCTACCCTACCGTTCTCAATGACGAAATCCCGAATGGTATCGTTCTGATATCCCAAGAAACTCACGATGATATAGACCTCAGGATTCCTACTCAGCATGGAGAAACGACCTGCATCATCGGTAGTTGTTCCGGTCACGAGTTCAGATGCTGCCTTAGTCTTGGCCACTATAGTCGCATAGGCTACAGGAGCCTGAGCCTGGGCATCGATCACCTTCCCATTGATGCGCAACCCATTGGGCGGACCTTGTGATACCGCATGAAAAGAAATGCTCAGGACAGCTATCAACAAGAGAACGTGTTTCGGAAATATTGACATAGAGCTTGGGTGGTCAAATGGGTGTTCGAGAAAAAATTAAGGCCACAATAGCCATACCATTGTGACAGGATCAAGATTAAATCTGCTCCTTCTTAGACCAGCTAGGATTCAAAGGGTTTAACCAGATAGAAAATTTCTTCACATGTAGGTCTATTGCCCAGGGTCAGACCCCCGTATAATTCTCTGGACGAATGGACTTCAGTTCGGACTTGACCGAATCCGACACTTCCAATCCATCTATGAATTCATGCATGCTGTCTTGGTTCATCACGCTGTTGGTGCGGGTCAGGGCCTTGAGCGCCTCGTAGGGCTCGGGGTAGTTCTCCCTACGCAGGATGGTCTGTATGGCCTCTGCCACCACCGCCCAGTTGTTCTCGAGGTCTTCGGCCAACTTCTCGCGATTGAGGAGGAGTTTACCCAGCCCCCTCTCGATGCTCTTCAATGCGATCAGTCCATGGGCGAAAGGCATTCCGAGATTCCGCATGGCCGTGCTATCAGTGAGGTCGCGCTGCAGCCGTGAGATGGGCAATTTTGCGGATAAATGTCCAAAGAGGGCATTGGCGATACCCAGATTTCCCTCCGCATTCTCAAAGTCGATGGGATTGACCTTGTGCGGCATCGCACTGGACCCAACTTCTCCGGCCACGATCCTCTGCTTGAAATAATCCATCGAGACATAGGTCCACATGTCGCGGCATAGATCGAGCAGGATGACATGGATGCGGGACAAATTGTCCATCAGTGCCGCTAGATTATCGTAATGCTCCACCTGCGTGGTAGTACGGGAGCGGGATACGCCCAGGTCATCAGCACAGAAGGCATCTGCAAAGGCCGGCCAATCCACATCGGGGTATGCCACATGATGGGCGTTGAAATTTCCAGTAGCACCACCGAATTTGGCCGAGTAAGGGATGGTCTTCAGCAGGTCGAGTTGCACACGGATGCGCTCTGTAAAGACCTGCATCTCCTTACCCAGACGCGTGGGAGAAGCCGCTTGGCCATGAGTACGTGCGAGCATGGCCACATCACTCCATTCATCTACCAGACCATCCAGTATACGGAGGATATCCTCCACCTTGGGGAGGTAGACCTCCAGCATGGCATCCTTGATACTCATGGGGATGGAGGTATTGTTGATGTCCTGAGAGGTCAGTCCGAAATGCACGAATTCCTTGTAATCCGATAGACCTTCTTCATCCATCCATGATTTGAGTAGGTATTCTACCGCTTTTACATCGTGATTGGTGGTCTTTTCCGTCTTCTTGACCTGTAGTGCATCCTCCATGGAGAAGGCATCCATACGTGCCTGTATGCGCTCCAAGGCATCAGCAGGTACATCGGCCAATTGAGGCAAGGGTATCTGACACAAGCGTTTGAAATAAGCTACCTCTACCTGTGTGCGGTATCTGATGAGAGCGTGTTCTGAGAAATAGGGACCGAGTTCGGTCGTCTTGCTGCTGTAGCGTCCATCGACCGGACTGATAGCACTGAGCGGTGAATTCTCCATGTGTTCTTTCAAAGCGCGAAGGTAAAGATCAGCAGGCGATTACCGATCGAACATTCTTGCATAGCTATCCTAGGCCGACTCCATGATTCAGACCGCTGGATCGGACAATGCATGTACATTTGAGGCGCAAGGAGTATGGGATTTCTCAAGGGTTTCAAACGCGGTCTCAAGGCATTCTTCGATGCGGTCAGTTTCATCTTCCGCCATCGATTGACCCATTATTTCATCTACCCTTTCGTGCTCAGTATCCTGTATTGGATCGGGGGACTCCAGATCATCTCCGGTATTGTGGATTCTGTGGAGATAATGATCGCAGGCCGATTGGATATCGAAGCATCAACTGTGGAAGAAGGTCGAATGAGCTGGTTCTGGAATTTCTGGGAAACGCTCAAGGCCTGGTACAATGACGGCTACACGGTGATCATCGCCATCGTAGTGCGCATCGCCATGTGGGGGCTGCTGCTCTTGATCAGCAAGTATGTACTACTGGCCATTCTCTCACCCGTGCTTGCTCTACTCTCTGAGCGTACCGAGGAGATAGTTACCGGGAAGACCTACCCCTTCGACCTGAAACAATTGATCAAGGATGCCTTGCGAGGAAGTCTGGTCGCCTTACGCAATTTCTTTGCGGAGATGAGCCTGCTTCTTGTGCTTTGGATCATCACGCTCTTCCTTCCTTTCCTGGCCCCATTCTCCGCCATCTTCTCTTTGCTGATAGGTGCTTTCTACTACGGCTTCTCGATGATCGACTATGTCAATGAGCGTAAGAAGATGAGTCTCAAAGAAGGATTCAGCTATATACGTGGAAGACGCGGAGAGAGTATCGCACTCGGATTGGGAATCGCCTTCGGAATGACCCTGCCCTTGCTTGGCTTCATTATTGCTTCATTCACTGCGATCATCGGAGCAGTAGCGGCCGTCCTGGCCGAGTTCGAAGGTCATGAAGCACAGCGTGAATTGAATTATCGGAGCACTGTAGAACGAATCGACCCATGAGAAGTCTGCTCATTATAATCTTCAGTTTCTTTTTGATTGTGCAGGTGCCTGCACAGACCAAGAATCTCATCCGTATGACCGAAGGGCGCCAGGCCTTCCTTAAGCGTGATTACTGGGGAGCATTGGATAGTTACCGTCAGGTCTACAAGGAAAACCCCGATGGGGCTTTGATCAACTTCCGAATCGGTGAGACACAATATGCCCTCAAACACTATGATATTGCGAGGGATTATCTAGAGAAGGCTCAAGAATTGGATAGTGATGTAGACGTGGATCTCTACTTCCTGCTGGGACAGACCTATCACCGACTGGCCGAACTCGAAAAGGCCAAGACCTACTATCGGAAGTATCGGGAGATCAGCTCCGATGCCCGTCAGAAACGACTCAACGTAAGTGCATTGATCGCTCAGTGCGACTATGCTCAGGAAATGATGGCGCAAGCCATACCCGTGACCATCACCAACTTGGACAAGGAGATCAATTCCCGATTCGATGACTATGCCCCCAGTGTCACAGCGGATGGACAGATGATGGTCTACACCTCACGTAGACCCAGTGAGACCAGCAATGCCGTAGATGAGAATGGGGACCACAAGTATTTCGAGGACATCTACTATTCTGAATGGAACAAGGAAGAATCCCGATGGGAAGCGGCCGAGCGATTCTCAGAGAAGGTCAACAGCCCGACACACGATGCCGTACTGAGTATCAATGGAAGTGGGGATAAGCTCTTCGTCTACAAGAACGATTCTGACCATGCTGGGGATATCTATGTGAGTGAATTCAAAGGGCAATGGAGTATTCCTGAGAAACTCCCTCGCCCGATCAACACGAGCTATTTCGAGAGTTCAGTGAGTATCACTGCCGATGGGAATACCATGTATTTCGTATCGGAGCGTCCGAAAGGCCTTGGACGGGGAGATATCTATGTGAGTCACAGGACCAGTGCAGATTCATGGTCCCGTCCTGAGAATCTAGGGGAAGTGATCAATACCACCGGTGATGAGAAGTTCGTCTTCATCCATCCCAATGGAAGCACGCTCTTCTTCGCAAGCAACGGGCATCTGACACTAGGTAGTTATGACATCTTCAGAAGCGAGATAGTGGATGGTGAATGGACCACGCCAGTCAATCTGGGCTATCCTATCAATACGGTCAATGAAGAATCCACCTTTTCTATGACGGCCGACAATCAGAAACTACTCATCTCCGCGGAATATCCGGATGGAATAGGAGCGCGGGACATCTATGAGATCGACTTGAGTCAGGCTGACATCCTTCACTCCTTGAACATTGATTCCGAACTACTGGACCGACAGCGCAATGTGACCGTGTACGGACGTATCACCAGTGACAAAGGAGAGAAACCGGCCGCCTTCCTGGATGTCATCTTCTACGATACACGAACGGATATGGCCGTATTCACAGCTCGAACAGACAGACGTGGGAATTACGAGGCCTCCTTGCCACGTGATGCGAACTATATCGCGAAAGTGGCGTTGATACCCGGTGTCATTGAAAAGGAGAAGGTCAATCTGAAAGACCTCTTCCCGGAAGAGAACGAGTTCCAGTTGGACATGGACCTATGAACGAAAAGACCCCTATCCGATGGGATAAGGGTCATTCCACAAGTTCTCTTAATATCATCTCCTACGGAGCATGCCTTTCAATAGCCCTCCCAGCATTCCACCTGAGCTCTTGGATGAACCGGATAGTCCGCCCATCATGTCCATGATGTCACCTACATCGATACCACCGCTCTGGCGTGAACCCCCGGCTAATTTTCCAAGAAGACCACCTAGTCCTCCGGTATCGAAGCCTCCTGTACCGCTCGATCGCTTCTGTTTGCCGAGGTAGGCCATTACGAGTGGGGCCAGCATGCTCATCAGTTTGCTGATGCTGTTAGAATCCACACCGATCTTATTGGACAAGCCATGTTCAATAGGCTCTTTCTTATCCCCTAGGATATGACGTAGGATACCAGAACCATTGGAGCTGCGATTTCCCTGCATGGCCCCACCCAAGAAACCACCGATATCATCGAGTACACTGCCATCGTGATCACGGTCCAGTGCGGAGAGCAATCCATTTGCACCCTCGGTCGATTGGGAGTTCTGGGCCATGGCCCCTAGCAGAACGGGGACGATCGCTGACATTGCAGTCTTCGTTTCCTGTGGTTGCATTCCTACTTCTTGGCTGATGCGATGAATCCCATTTTCACCGAGATTCTGCATCAATTCTCTTGTCAAATCCATTCTTGTAATTTCTTGTAAGGTCAGTATTGCTTCTATCCCTCTGTAGACGCTAGAAACAATCTCAAGTCACTTCTTCTCTCCCTTGAAATAGTCTTCCTTGTCTTCAAATAGGACGTTGAAGGTAGTCATCGAACCATAGCAACGGGTGATATACTGCTGCAAGGCCACCTTATCCTGATCGCTGAGCACTTTATGGCTGTTGATATTCTGCTCCAATACCCTGAGTCGATCACGCATCATGACGATCTTATGAAAGAAGGTCTCTATAGGTACTTGTTTGCTCTGAAGCCCATCTTTTCCGGGAACCATCTCTAGCGTACCTCCCTCCCATTTCTCGCCCATCTCCACTGGATATTGAATGGCAGTCATCTCATCGATGACATTCTTCAGCGCCTCTTCGATGATGTCCATGTCTATTCCGGGCTCCTCCTCGGATTCTGAGACATAGCCATAGTCCAAGAGTTGCATACCATCGAAACTCCTACTGATCTCCTGGTCCCCTTCTCTGAAGAAGATCTGCCAAGTGTGTGCGTCTTGACCGGTGACAATACCTTCACCGAAGGTGGGATGTTTTACTCGCGCTCCAATCGAAATCATATGTCATGTATTTGGATTCAATTATATCGAATCCTACGGTAGAATGTTTCGGAAGTAAAGAAGGAATCAGCGCTGAATGAGAAAAGGAGCGGCATAAACACCGGACTCGCCTTGCACAGAGATGATGTAGGATCCATTCTTCAATTCTTGGACATCTGCTGATGATTCAGGGTTTAGCGAACCACGAGCTACGATAGCTCCGGTATTATCTCGTATCAGATAGGGCGTATTTTCCAGATACTGAGTGGGACTGCTGATGAATAGACGACCATCTGATGGATTGGGAAAAAGATCCAATGATTCCCGTTCATATTCTGCTACTGAGACGAATTGAGCATTTGCAAAATCGACATTGTCCACTTCCAACTCGATGATGGAATATGAGATAGGGGCTTGGCTGAGCACTTCACCTTCATCGGCATCGATGGTAAGAATCGTGTTGGGACTGACGGTCAGCATGATGAACTGATCGTTCTCCTGCTCATATACCGAAGCATCTGGAGTGAAGTAATTGACGTTGCCGGTGATATCCAACAGATCGAATATCTGACCACTCACAGGGTCGATCTGAGCGAAATGCATGATCCCAGAACCTGTCCGATGCAAGGCATAGAAGACATCCCCTTCGATATCATATTCCAATTCGTTCAGATATTCATTGGGGCCTAGATCCATTGTTATATCCATAACAAGCTGCCCGCTCTGAGCGTCCACTCCAAATAGTTTCGACTGGAAATCAGTAGAGATACCGATGAAATAAAAGATACCATCCATGGGGTCGAAACAAGAAGCTCCCAGGACTACAGCATCCACTTGTGCGAGCGAGGAGACCACGGTAGCGGTACCTGTAGTCACATCAATGGATAGGAAAGTCGTACCGGTGCTCATGTCATAGCCCAGTGCATAGGTCTGTCCACTGGCCATGTCGAATTGCAAGGCATTGGCCGTCATAGTAGATGGCGGTGAGGAGACCGTGGTATTCGTATAGACATTCCGACTCAGAAGGTCGAATGATTGATTCCCCGCAGCCACATAGATGTAGTTGCCCGATAGCTGATCGAATGAGGAACTCCCTAAGGCGACCGCATCATACCCGTAGATGGTATCCTTCTCAAGTATAGTTCCGGTACCGGCATCAATGGTGGCGAGAATGCTGTAGCCGTTATAGGGGGCATTGGCATCGGTATAGAGTCCATAGACCAGGGACTGGCCATTCGATAAACCTGTAATGGATAGGGCAAGAAGTACAAGGAGATAACGCATGACAGGACTTTCTCTAAGCAGACGTCTGAAGATATGAAAATGCTGCCATGGACCAGGTACCTTAGAAGATCTACTGGGCTGCCTGGAGCGTATTCTTCAGCAGTGAGACGATGGTCATCGGACCTACTCCACCAGGCACGGGAGAGATGGCCTCCACCTTGTCTGACACCTGCTCATAGTCCACGTCACCGATGAGGCGATAACCGCGTTTCTTGCTGTCATCGGGAATGCGATGGATACCTACATCCACCACTACAGCGCCTGGCTTGACCATATCAGCTGTCACGAAGTGCTTACGGCCCACAGCCGCGATGATGATATCTGCCTGTCGGGTCAGATCCTCGATGTTCTGTGTACGGCTGTGTGCCAGTGTCACGGTACAGTTTCCAGGTTCTGCATTTCGCGCAAGTAAGATGCTCATGGGAGAACCCACAATATGACTCCTTCCTATGACCACGCAATGCTTGCCTGTTGTCTTGATATCATTACGCTCCAGCAATTGAAGGATACCATAGGGAGTGGCGGGAAGGAAACACGGAAGGCCGAGTACCATCTTCCCTACATTGACCGGATGGAAGCCGTCCACATCCTTACTAGGATCGATGGCTTCCAGAACCTTCTGACCATCGATATGGTCTGGTAGAGGCAGCTGTACGATGAAGCCATGGAGGTCATCCTGTCGATTGAGTTCCTCTACCTTCTTCAACAGGTCTTCTTCACTGGTCTCATTAGGGAGCTCGACCAAGGAGCTTTTGAATCCGACTTGCTCACAGGCCTTGACCTTGGCACCCACATAGGTCTGACTTGCAGGATCATCCCCCACCAGAACTGCAGCAAGGTGAGGCCTCGTCATGCCCTTGGCCACCATTTCTTGCACTTCTTCGGCTATTTCTTCCTTGATGGCCTTAGCGGTGGCCCTACCGTCCAGTACTCTCATTCGATCAGGCTTTAGGCATACCGGCACCGCCCATCCGCTGGAGGTTGCGCATCATATTTGCCATGTTCCGTTTGTTGCTCATGAGTTTCATCATCTTGCGCATCTCACCGAATTGCTTGACCAATTTGTTGACCTCCTGCACATCGGTACCAGCTCCTTTAGCTATTCGTTTCTTTCTATTCTGATCGAGTATATCCGGATTGGATCGTTCTTGGGGGGTCATCGATCGGATGATGGCCTCGATGCCTTTGAAGGCGTCATCATCCATATCGACATTGCGCATCATCTTGCCCATACCTGGGATCATACCCATGAGATCCTTTAGGTTCCCCATCTTCTTGATCTGCTGGATCTGACTCAAGAAATCCTCAAAATCGAATTTATTCTTGGCCATCTTCTTCTGAAGACGTTTGGCCTCTTCCTCATCGAATTGCTCCTGAGCTTTCTCCACCAGCGAGACCACATCCCCCATACCGAGTATGCGGTTGGCCATACGGTCGGGATGGAATACATCGATAGCATCCATCTTTTCTCCTGTACCTATGAACTTGATGGGTTTCTCGACCACTGATCGGATAGAAAGCGCAGCTCCACCTCGCGTATCCCCATCCAATTTGGTGAGGACCACCCCATTGAAATCGATCCGTTCATTGAAGGTCTTGGCTGTATTCACCGCATCCTGTCCCGTCATGGAATCGACCACGAACAGTGTTTCAGACGGCTGGATAGCATTCTTGACCCGTTCTATCTCATCCATCATCTGCTCGTCCACGGCCAATCGACCGGCCGTATCCACAATCACTGGACTCAGTCCATTCTGGCGGGCATGCTCTATGGCAGATGTTGCGATTGACACCGGGTCTTTGGATTCCTTGTTGGAAAATACCTCCACTCCTATGCTGTCCCCTACCACGTGCAGCTGATCGATGGCTGCTGGGCGGTAGACATCACAAGCCACCAATAAAGGTCTACGCCCTTGCTTGGTCTTTAGCATGTTGGCCAATTTACCCGAGAAGGTAGTCTTACCTGAGCCCTGCAGACCAGACATAAGGATCACCGGTGGGCGACCCTCCAGACTGATGTCCACCTGCTCTCCTCCCATGAGTTGCACCAGCTCATCGTGACAGACTTTGACCAAGACCTGACTCGGTTTCAAGGCGGTGAGCACATCTTCTCCTAGCGCTTTTTCCTTTACCCGGTCGGTGAATTTCTTTGCCGTTCTGTATTCAACGTCTGCATCGAGCAAGGCCCTACGTACCTCTTTGAGGGTCTCTGCCACATTGATCTCTGTGATCTGCCCCTGGCCCTTGAGTACTTTGAACGCTCTATCGAGTTTATCTGAAAGATTATCGAACATCTACCTGTATCCTTGAGAAATGAGGCCTAAAATTAGCCTTTTGAGAGGAATGACTTGTCCACAATAGGAATGACAGCCAATCTGTCAACGGGAAGACACTTATTGTTGATTTACAGGGCATTACACCGCGATGGTGTCAATTATACACATATCAGGCATGCAATTCTGACATGAAGCCATGCATGGCAAGGACTTTGAAGAGTACTTTTCACTTTAACTTCGTATCAAATTATAGAAAACAGAAACCATGGCAGTAGAGATCAATACCTCGAATTTTGAGGAAATCCTAAGTACCGATAAGCCTGTGATGATAGACTTCTGGGCTGCATGGTGTGGACCTTGCCGCATGATCGCTCCTATCGTTGACGAACTCCATGAGGAGTATAATGACAGAGCCGTGATCGGAAAAGTCGATGTAGACAGTAATCAAGAAATTGCGATGAAGTATGGGGTCAGGAATATTCCTACCATCCTTTTCATCAAGAATGGAGAAGTAGTAGATAAATCAGTTGGTGCTGTTCCGAAGAACGTACTGAGTGAGAAGATCGATGCTCAATTGGCGACTGTCTGAATCCAAGGATTTTAGTACTAACAAAAACCTCTTCCACTCGTTGGAAGGGGTTTTTTCATGCCCATATCTTAGAGCAGGGTGACGTGTTCCGACTTGACCGATCCATTGAAGAATTTAGTGGCCTTGGTGTCGAAATCAGTCGGGGAATCCGTTGTGAGAAAGGTCATTCTCCCCTCCTGAGAACACCTATCCTGCATCCATTGATGGCGGGAAAGGTAATCGACCAGTGATTCAGCTACGAGTGTGCCTTGACTGATAAGATCGATCTCTTTTGGAAGATGGGAACGGATCTTTTCGGCAAGAATGGGATAGTGGGTACAGGCCAGTAGTACGGCATCGATATCCTGATGCTGTTTGAGAAGGGCGTTTACGTACTTGGCTGTGAAATAATCAGCTGCTTGGCTCTCCTGCTCGTCATTTTCTATGATGGGCACCCACATGGGACATGCCTGTTGATGGATGGTGACCTCTGGGGCATAGTTCGCACCTTCGATGATATAGGATCGGGATTGGACGGTAGCCTCAGTGGCAAAGAGTCCCAGATGACCTGAACGGGTAAGTTCTGACAATCTCTCTGTAGTAGGTCGAATGACCCCGAGTACCCGCTTGTCTTCTCCCCAGCGATGTAGATCACTCTGCTGTATGGTACGCAGAGCCGTGGCCGAGGCTGTATTGCAAGCCAATATGATCAGCGAACAACCTTTGGAAAAGAGATACTCCACGCCTTGCAAGGTGAAATCATAGACCGTCTCTTGCGAACGGGTGCCGTAAGGAGTACGTGCATTGTCTCCTAGATACAGATAGTCATATTCAGGCAAGGCATCTTTTATCTCGCGGAACACAGTGAGTCCGCCATACCCACTATCAAATACCCCGATAGGGCCTTGGGTTGCATCAATCTCCATCGACTTCGAGTTTGAATCCTACTCCATGTACATTCTCAATACGGATACGCGGGTCTTGGGATAGATATTTCCTCAACTTGGAGACATAGACATCCAAACTCCTACCGGTCTGGTAGTCATCCTTGCCCCATACCAGATTAAGCAGAAGTTCCCGCTCCAAGACCTGATCCCGATGCGCGTGAAGTACAGAGAGCACTTTGTTCTCTGTCTTGGTCAATCTCCGAAGATCATCGCCATGACCGAGCGTCATGGTACGCTCATCATACCTATAATTTCCAATGGTACGGGTACTCTGCTCAGGTTGTCTTCTATGGCGCTTCAGCAGGGCTTGGATGCGCATCACGAGTTCTCTGTGTTCAAAAGGTTTGGTGAGGTAGTCATCCCCACCTTTATTGAATCCGGTCGCTTTATCGTCTATACTTTCTCTAGCGGTGAGGAAAAGGATGGGTATCTCAGAATCCACCTTGCGGATGTCTTCTGCCAGACTGAAGCCATCCTTCTGTGGTAGCATGACATCCAAGACGCAGCAGTCATAATCACGGGAGTTGAATTGTTGCAAAGCCGACTTACCATCCCGCATGAGATGGACGATGAAGCCCTCGGCTTTGAGCCTATCCTGCACCACGAACCCCAGACTCGGGTCGTCCTCTACATACAGTATGTGGACC
>JABDLZ010000169.1 GCA_013001705.1 Flavobacteriales bacterium | reverse complement strand
ACATACCAACCAGGAGTCAATGATTCTATCAATGGCGGAGTGACGATCACCCTCACTGCGGATGGTGAAAGCGTGTGTCCTGTAATTGAGACCTCTGTCTTTGTGGAGATCATCGGACTACCAGAGGTCATTGCAGATGCCTCCTCCTCTACCGACATCTGTTCTGATGGTCAAGTGGTCCTGAATGGGAATCAAGAGAACACTTCATCCACGAATTGGCAGACATCCGGTGATGGAACATTCAGCAATACCGGTGAAGACCCGACCTACTTCCCTGGACCCAACGATATCACTTCTGGATCTGCCACGCTCACCTATACGGGAATACCGCTCTCAAATGTATGCCCGGTGACCAGTGAATCCCTCTCTCTAACTATTACAGAAGCTCCATCGGCCGGTTCGGATAACAGCCTATCCATCTGCGAATCCGCCTCAGAGATCGACCTACAGAATTATCTGAGCGCAGATGCTGACGGAGGCGGAACCTTTGTTGATCAAGACGGAAGTGGCGCTTTGAACGGAACAGTGTTCAATCCATCTCTATCGGGCCCAGGAGTGTTCTCCATAGTCTACCAGGTCAGCGGGACCCCTCCCTGTGACGATGATGAGAGCACTATCACAGTAGAGGTGACGACAGGTACAGAATCGGGAGTCGGTACATCCCTATCACTCTGCGAATCAGAAGCCCCGATCGACCTTTTTTCACAGTTGACCGGCAATCCACAATCCGATGGAACTTGGACCTCTGAACCTACGACTTCAGCTTTGCTAGATGGAACCTTCGACCCTAATTCTTCAGGGCCGGGTGACTTCCTCATCAACTACATAACTTCTTTGGAAGGCTGTCAGAGCGACACTGCATTCGTCTCATTGACCATAGGTGCTGAACCAAATGTGAGCACCTCTGAATCTATGATCACCATATGTGAGACTCAACAGGTCCTATTGAACGGCTCGGCCGACCAAACGGATAGCTTGCTCTGGACCAGTAATGGAAGCGGTGTCTTTACTGACCCTGATTCCGGGAACACCATCTATACTACCAGTGACGATGATATTCAAGCTGGAACGGTCGATCTCATACTGAACGGCTACGGTGACCCTTCATGTCCGGTTACCACTACCTCAGTATCGGTGACCATCGCGACCGGGGCAGAAGCCGGAGCTGACAATGCAGCAACCCTTTGCAGCAGTTCGCCTGCTCTTGATCTGAATAACCTTTTGGATAGCGATGCTGATAGCGGTGGAGCCTGGACAGATGTAGACGGATCAGGAGCATTGACCGGTAGCGAGTTCGACCCATCGATGGTAGCGGATGGAACCTATCTTTTCGAATATGAAGTAAGTGCATCAGATGCATGTCCAACTGATGTGAGCACCATGGAGATCACAGTCACCTCAGCGGCCAATGCCGGGGATGACACTTCTTTCTCACTATGTGAATCTACTGGCGTAATCGAACTTCTCGATTATATCCCCACTAATGCCCAGTCAGCTGGTACGTGGTCAGCTATCACTACGAGCGATGGACTTGACGGGAACACTCTGGACATTCAAGAACTCGGACCTGGAACGTACGAGTACTCCTATCAAGTGGAGATAGCGGATTGCAATTCTTTGGATGAGAGCAGCATGACACTTATCGTAGAATCAGCTCCTAGCATCGTTTTCTTGGATTTTGACCCGGTAATCTGTGAGAATTCTGAATACACCACCCAGACCCAGGCATCTGACTATGCCACTCTCACTTGGACCTCCTCTGGTGACGGTGCATTCACCGATGAGAATGCGCTCGAACCTGATTATTCACCCGGACCTGCGGATATCGCTTCTGGCGAAGTGATGCTATACCTCCAGGCACTGAGCAGCAACTCATGCCCTCTGACAATGGATAGTCTGCAGCTCGGAATCGTGGCTGCTCCGACTGCCGATGCAGGTGAAGAAGCAATAGAGACTTGTGGTTCACAATCAGTGAATTTGGATGGAAGCGCTGAGAATGCCACTTCTATCCAATGGACGACCACAGATGGAGATGGCACTTTTGACGACCCGAACTCCGAAGACCCTGTCTATACTCCCGGTCCGACCGACCTCCTCAGTGGGAATACCACCTTGGAGATCACTGTAGATGGTAACCCTGTTTGTCCATCTGCCAGCGACCAATTGCTACTCACTGTCAGCACACCTGCTGAAGCTGGAGAAGATAATTCCTATGCAGTCTGCGTTACCGGTCAGGCATTCGAACTGACCCCCTTACTTTCTTCTGAAGCGCAATCTGGAGGACAATGGGAGGACACAGATAGTTCTGGAGCATTGGTCGGCAGCGCTTTCGATCCTGGATTGACAGAGATCGGATCGTATACAGTCACCTACGCAATAGATGGAGAAGGATCGTGTGGAATGGATTATTCCGAAGTGATCATCGAAGTCAGTGAAGGTCCCAATGCTGGTGAAGATGGAGCGATCAGCTTATGTGCATCTTCCAACTCGATCGACCTGATAGAATATATCTCCGGTGGTGCGGATGTCGATGGTAATTGGACCGATCTTTCATCCAGTGGAGCTCTCAATGGAGGCATATTCGACCCATCTGCTTCTGGAATAGGATCCTTCGAAATAGAATATGAAGTGGAATGGGAAGGATGTGGAACGGACAAGAGCCTGCTTACCATCGATGTCACTCCTGCTCCTTCTGTCAGTATCGAGAATCAGGATCTGGATATCTGCAGCGGGGAGAATTTCACATTGTACGCTGAAGCTCAGCACTCCACTTCCCTGCAATGGACTACGAGTGGAAGTGGGACCTTCGGCTCCCCAGATACGGATATTACCGAGTATGGACCCAGTTCTGAGGACATAGACAATGGCTCGGTGGTTCTGACCATTATTGCAGAGGGTAGTCAGGGATGTGAGGCGAGCGAATCAAGCATCACACTCATCATACATCCGAGCCCAATTGCTTATGCCGGGGAAGACCAGGGAGTCTGTGGCTTGTCCACAACTCTACTCGCTCAACCGAGTGCAGGCCTAGGACAATGGGAGTCTGTAGGTGGGCTTTCTTTCGCTGACCCAACAGACGCAGGTACAACGGTCAGCGCTTCGGACTACGGCTCTTATACGCTCACTTGGACCGAGGATAATACTGGCTGTACCGATCAAGACCAAGTGACCATCGAATTCTGGGATGCTCCAGATACATTATCCACCCAAGCTACGTGCATAAATACCAACACGCAGTACCAGATATCCTTCGATATCCAAGGCGGTGATATGGAAAGTTACAGCGTACTGGGAGATGGGACATTGAACGGGACGCTATTCACCTCCGACCCCATCTCTACCGGAGAAGATTATTCGTTCATCCTGAACGACATTCACGATTGTGCTCCATTGGTCATCTCGGGTGCCTTCAGCTGCCCTTCCCTGTCAGATGCAGGTTCATTATCCAGCGATACGCTTCATGCCTGTATTGGGGATGCCATACAGGTAGTGATTGAAAATGAAGCTTTCCTAGATGCTGATGATACACAGCAATACATATTGCACGATGCTCCCAATGGCATAGGCACCCTACTTGCAATCTCGAATTCAGGTCTTTTCGTCTATGAGGAGAACATCCAACCGGATGTCATATACTATGTCAATTCTGTAGTGGGTAATGCGGACGATAATGGAGATGTGGATTTGAGCCATCCAGATGTCTCGATTTCCAATTCGACCCCTTTGATCTTTCACAGCCTCCCTATATTAGAAGTGACTAGCAATTCGCCAGAGATCTGCATGGGAGAAGTCGCCTCTATTGATTTCACCATGATGGGATCAGGGCCTTTCGAGGTAGGGTATTCCTACACAGGGCAGAATTCGAGCACCGTGTATTCGTCTTCAGAAGGAAGTGTGGAAATCGATGAAGAAGGAATATTCACCTTCGAGCAGCTCTCCGACAATTATTGTGCAGTCGAGCTGAGTGTAGAAGTTCCAATAATCGTCCACGAACTTCCTACGGCTGTTTTCCTCCCGGAGAATATCTCCCAATGTGAGAATGAGATCGAGGAGTTTCCTGTATTGCTCACAGGAGATGGTCCATGGACCTTTGATTGGAGCATCGATGGAGTCTTACAAGAGACTATCACGACTGTCGATCCAGAGTATCCCCTTACGCCAAGTATCAGCGGCTGGTATCACATACAAGGACTGGAAGATGCTCATTGTCCTACCTCGATAGGGGACAGTGTCGATGTACAGATACTTCCTGCACCTGCAGTCGCTTTAGGCCCTGATATCTCCATATGTTCAGGTGACACTGTAGAGATCGGAATCTTGCCAGAAGGAGACGCAGCTTATAGTTGGTCCAACGCGGCATTCCTTGCTGATGCTGGACAGAGCATGACCACGGCATTCCCTGGAAATGAAGGGACCGTTCCGGTGCAAGAGACCTTCATCCTGACCGCAACATGGGGTATCTGTTCGACTCAGGATGAACTGGTCGTGAATATCGATCCAGCTCCCACTGATTTCGGAATCAATGGACCGCTCAACATCTGTCTGGGAGATGAGCTGGAACTACAGGCCTATGGTGGAGTATCCTATGACTGGCATCCTCACCCCAGTCTATACAATGTCAATACCTCCACTGCAAACGCTCAACCTGTAGAAGAAACAGTGTATACGGTCACAGTATTCAACTCTTATCAGTGTACAGCTGAGAGCTCGGTAGAGATCGATGTATTCCCAGTTCCAGAGCCAT
>JABDLZ010000168.1 GCA_013001705.1 Flavobacteriales bacterium | reverse complement strand
GTGCCATCCACTATGGCATTCATTTTCTCACGCAGCACTTCCAGATCGAATGTGACCAATTCATTGGTCCCCAGCGTGATCGTACTCGGCCGCTCGGTATTGGGTCGCAGAGTCAGACAAGGTATCTGCCTGAAGGTGCTCTCCTCCTGGATCCCTCCGCTATCGGTGAGAATGAAACGGGCGTATTTGATCAGTTTCTGGAAGGAGAAATAATCCATCGGATCGGTGAGGACCAATCCTGAGATGGCATCTAAACGGGACTTCATGCCGAACTCCTCGATATTCTTCACCGTACGTGGATGGATGGGGAAGACCAATTTCAATCGGCCGGTGACCATCTCCATCAGGCTCAGTAATTTCTCCAGCTCCTCGGGATGGTCCACTGTTGCGGGTCGATGCATGGTCATCAGCACGTACTCCGATGGGCCGAGCTTATAGGTGTCCAGCACCTCACTGGCCTCTATCTCTGACTCGAAGGCCACGATGGTGTCGATCATGGTATTGCCTACGAAATGCATCTGCGACTCTGACTGTCCTTCTGCGATCAAGTGGTCCCATCCACTCTGCTCGGTGATGAAGAAGTGATCGGTGATACGGTCTGTAATGATGCGGTTTATCTCCTCGGGCATGCCGCGATCCCCAGACCTTAGACCGCTCTCTAGATGGGCGATAGGCAATTGGAGTTTGTTGGCCGTGATGGCTGCCGCCATGGTGCTATTGACATCTCCCACCACCATGACCATATCCGGTTCGACATCCAAGAGGACCTTTTCAAGACCTACCATGATGTCAGCAATCTGCTGCGAGGGACTACCCGGACCGATGTTCAAGAAGATATCCGGAGTCAGACCGAATTGCTCGAAGAAGACGCCCGACATCTTCTTATCATAATGCTGACCGGTGTGTACGATGGTGAGATCGATTCCAGCGGCTTGGCAATGCTTTCTGAATTGGGTGACCTTGATGAAATTCGGTCGTGTACCCACTACAATGAGGAGTTTATCCACCTGCATGATTCACTGAGGTTCTGATTCCAGTTGGATCAAAGCGAATACCGAGTAGTTGAGCATATCCTGATAGTTGGCATCAATACCCTCTGATATCAAGGTCACTCCTTGATTATCCTCGATCTGTTTCACCCGGAGGAGTTTCATCAGGATCAGATCGCATAGCGAACTCACGCGCATTTCTCTCCATGCTTCTCCGTAGTCGTGATTCTTGCGCTCCATCAGATCATAGGTCTCCTGGATATGGCGGTCGTAGATATCGAGCACCTCGCTGTGTTCCATCTCCGTCTCCTCGCTGGCTCCCAACTCAAGCTGGACCAAGGCCATGACCGCGTAGTTGATGATGCCGATGAATTCACCGGCAATGTCCTCCCCTACTTTGCTTTCTCCGGTCTCTTGGATGGTGCGTATGCGACTGGCCTTGATATAGATCTGATCGGTCAGTGAAGAAGGTCGTAGAATGCGCCAAGCGGTCCCGTAATCCTTCATCTTCTTTTCAAAGATGTCGCGACATTGCGCTATCACCTCCCAATATTGTTCTTTCGTAGTAGGCATTGCGATCATGGAGCGGTCGAAGATATGTCATTTATGAGCAGGACTACGATCAACATAGGCGGGCGCATCATGGATTTATCCACGCCCAGAGTCATGGGAATACTCAATGTGACTCCCGATTCATTCTACGCTGGTGGAAGGCACTCTTCACTCGACCGGGTCAAGCAGCATGTGGAAAGCATGGTCTCTGAAGGAGTCGATATCATCGACATAGGAGGCGCCTCCTCCCGACCCGGGGCAGCTCAAGTCTCCCCAGAGGAAGAACTGGAGCGCATAATTCCTGCTCTGGAATGTATCAATAAGGCATATCCCGAACTTCCTATCTCGGTGGATACCTATCATGCCTTTGTCGCAAGAGAAGCCTTGGGTCTGGGAGCCCGTATCATCAACGATATCACGGCCGGGAGCTATGACTCGGAGATGCTTCAGACCATAGCATCACACCGAATACCCTACATCATCATGCACATGCAGGGTATGCCGGATCACATGCAGGACCGCCCTTGCTATAGCGATGTATTGACAGAGGTGACTGCTTATCTCTCAGAACGGATCCAAGCCTGCCAAGAAGCGGGTGTCGTGGATGTCATCATCGATCCGGGGTTCGGATTCGGAAAAAGCCTAGAGCACAATTACAGACTCATGGCCCACTGTTCTCATTTCCAGTTGCTCGATCGTCCGATGCTGATCGGTATATCGCGAAAGAGCATGGTGCAGAAAGTAGTACAAGTGGGTGCTGAAGATGCCTTGAATGGAACTACCGCCCTACATATGTATGCCCTGCAACACGGTGCTGGAATACTCCGGGTGCATGATGTGAAAGAAGCCAAAGAGACCATTCTGCTCCACCAAGCGATACGCGCAGAGTATGGATAGGAAACAGAAGAACAAATGGAAAAAGCGCTTGGTCAAACTGGCACCGCGCGAATTGGACCGTCAGATGCACACAGCGCACGAAGAGGTTTTCGAGCGATTGGACTGCCTCACCTGTGCCAATTGCTGCAAGACCACCGGACCTCTTTTCACCGACAAGGACATCGAACGGATCTCCAAACACCTGCGCATCCCCGCTTTGGAATTCATGACGCGATATCTGCGTGAAGATGAGGATGGGGATATGGTGCTACAAGAAGTACCTTGTCATTTTCTGGACGAGAACAATTATTGCAGGATCTACTCCGTGCGTCCCAAAGCATGTAGGGAGTACCCGCATACCGACCGGGTCAAACAACATCAGATCCTTGACCTGACACTGAAGAATGTTAGCGTTTGTCCGGGGGTGGAAGAGATCGTCACTTCAGTAATACAGGGAATTGATTGACCTGCACTGCAGCTGCAGCATCTACCCTGCCCCAGCCGAAATCCGGATGACGATCCGGATAATGTTCTGAGGCCAATTTGATCCTATGGATGATCTGCTCACGCGTATCCCCTGGATGAGCCGACCACACAAGCGCAGTGATTCCCGCCAATGTGGAAGTGGCCACACTCGAGCCACCAATGTAACTAGGCTGGTCACTATGCATGGCCAATGAGATCGGATGTCTATCCGAATCGGATTGACGCTCCATGATGATGGTAAAATCGACTTCAGAACCATCGTGACAGGATGCACATTTCTGTGGGCTACTCGCATCTGTGACACCGGTGACTGCCAGAGTTTCTTCCATGGTCGCAGGAAATACTACACCGTACCAGGTAGTGATGGAGAAACTGGTACCCGCTGCACAGAGGATGATATCCCCTTCATTATGAGCGTAGTATACACCGTCAGCTACCGTACTGTTATAGAAAGGATCACCTATGGACATCGAGATGACTTTGACCGATGAGCGTTTCCCGGCCACCTTGAGCGCATCGCGCACCCCAGCAGATTCATTGGAAGTGGTGATGACCACATCTTCAACTGCACGGATAGAGAGCAGATCGGCATTGTAGGCCACGCCAAGCGCATTCCCATCGTCAGACCAAGGTCCGCATGCCACTCCAGACATGGAGGTCCCATGTCCACAGTCATCTTCAGGGGAATCCAGGTCGGCCCACCAGAGTGCTCCACTCCATTTGGTGCTCAAGCGCTGAACACTGCGTCCCTCGGAATAGCCTGAATTGAAATTTTCTCCGAGGTTATCTTGATCACTCGAGATACCCGTATCCAAAACTCCTATACGGATTCCATTTCCAGAAGAGGTATTCCAGGCCGTGGGGATATTGTGCAGGGGATAGTTCCAAGGAATCTTCACGCCAAGATCATCGATGATGTAGTCCTCTGCATTGATCCCATGATCAGGTTCATTGCTACATCCGCTATCCGAACGCTGAGCCTGTTGGGCCAAGTGATAACCGGTGGGCTCCACATATCGCACATTGGGATGGCTTCTCAAGGCCTCGACTGTGCGTAAGTCAGACACTTGAAAGAAGAAGTTGGGCCATTCTCCTGAATTGAGATGTGGTGGAAGTATGTCTGCTGCTGAGAGCTCTGCTTCACCTCGAGCCTCACGCTCTATGTCCAGGACCATTTCCAGAAGTTCTGTCTTGGCCGCTCGCCATTCTGCTTGAGACATATCGATGCGATGTATCTCTTGGGAAATGTCTTTTTCTCCATTGATGCAGAATCCTACAGAAAGCAATTGGTCACTCTGCATGGCCGCACTCCAGATGTATCGAGCATCTACGTTCTTCCAATAGAACAGATCACGCTCCCCCATCTGGGCGCGTATGATCTCATCCATCTCAGAACGGTCGAGTAAGCTGCGCTGGTCTGAGGAAACGTGTGATCCTAGCGGTTCGATCTGCTCTTTAGCACAAGAGATACATAGGAGAATGATACACCAAAAGGTGATGGGTCGGAGGTCGGTCTTCATGGTCTGTTTGGTCTGTTTGGTCTGTTAGCCACAAGGTACATCCTGTGCGGTCAATCTTCCAAATCCCATCCTGACGAGATTTCAAGGGAATTGTTCAGAAACCGGATTCTCCTAGAAAAGCGTATTGAACGATGTTGGCCCCCATCTGAAGGGCTTTGGTGCGGGTCTCCTG
>JABDLZ010000167.1 GCA_013001705.1 Flavobacteriales bacterium | reverse complement strand
ATTACCTCCCAACTGGGCATGAAGTCCACCGGTGAGGAAGACCGAAAGGATGAAGAGGGTCGTTCGGCAGTTCATCTATGCAAACAAACGCTAAAAACCCCTTCAACGTATGCCCGTAGAGGTGGAGATTGGATATCTTGCTCCTATGAATCTCTTCAAGCGCATCAGACCTCGCAAAAAGGTCAAGATCAATGCAGGTCTACCCCCTGGTACTATCGTATTCACCGGCAAGCAACGGGTAGATGATGTTAGTATCCATTACTTGGAATTCAATGAAGAAGAACTGAAAGAAGAGACCTGTACACCGGGAGAATTCATCGAATTCCACCGGCCGATGGATAAATATCTACAGTGGTACGATGTACGTGGACTACATGACACCGATCTGATCCAGAATCTGGGTAGCACCTTCAAGATGCACCCGCTTATCCAAGAGGATATCGTCAATACGACCCAGCGACCCAAGTATGAGGAGTTCGAGGATGGCATATTCCTCTGTCTGCGTGCGCTCTCCTTCGATAAAGAGCATTTGGATCTACAGTACGAGCAGGTCTCCATCTTCTTTCACAAACATCATGTGCTCTCTTTCCAAGAGCAGGATGAAGACCTATTGATCAATATCAGAGAACGGATCCGGGCAAGTCATGGAAAGGTGCGTACCTCCGATGGGGATTATCTGGCCTATGCCATCATGGACCTCATCACCGACCACTACTTCGAGGTGATGGAGCAGATACAGGATGTGCTCACAGAATTGGAAGATGAGATCAGCCTTTCGACCAGCCGGGAGATCAAAGGAAAGATCCTGAATATGCGCACGCAGTTGATCCGGGCGCGCAAGGCGATCTACCCATTGCGGGAGGTGATCAATGAATTCAGCCGTTCCGATTCTCCGATCATCCATCAGGAGACCGTACCCTATGTGAGGGACAGCTATGACCACGTGATCCAACTGATGGATATGGTGGAGACGGCCCGGGAGAGTCTGACCGGCATACAAGACCTCTACGCGACCGAGATCAGTTTCAAGATGAACAAGGTGATGCAGTTCCTAGCCGTGGTCACTACGCTCTTCGTTCCCATTACCTTCTTGGCTGGACTGTACGGAATGAACTTCGTCAACATCCCCGAATTGCAACATGAGAACGGCTACTTCATTCTTCTGGGGGTCATGGCCTTGGTGACCATCACCTTGATCCTCTATTTCAAACGGAAAGGATGGTTTTAAGTCTGTGATATTGTGAGAATGGATTTCAGTGAGTAACTTCAACATGACCAATCCATTCGAACATGGACAACAAACCACGCGTAGTCAAGGACTACGATACTTTGGATCCTGAGCTTCAAGAGAAGGTGAAGTTGGCATATCCATTCGGGTTCGAGGATCATCTCATCACATTCTACAACAGTCATGGCGAGACCGTGACCGCACTACCTTATGACGGAGAGGAAAAAGTCTATCTCATACGCATGAGCAAGACTTTGGCCGCCAAACTCATACGGCTGGACGATGACTATGATGACGATGGAAACCTCCGATCGGATGTCAAAGAGGAGTACGAAGAGAAGTACGAGGGGGAAGAAGATTTCTACATAGGAGACGAATAGGGCCCACTCCTATTGAAGGATACACTCTGGCTGATCAGTCGGGTGTGATCCTCCATGATATACCTGCATCAATATAGCGGTCCTGTACACCGTCCTGGTCCTGAATGCCGAATGAGATATCCAACTGCAGGTCATCATTGACCAGATACCCCAGACCCGTATCGAAATTGCTACTGAAATCCGATAGACTTCCATACATCTCTACAAAGACTCCGATTCTATCACTGAGCGAACGGGAAAGATTGACCGTGTAGGCATAGGCGGCTTCATCCACACCGTCCATCGTGATCATCTTCCAATTGGTGAAGAAGGTGTAGTTGTCCAAGACATTGATGGTAGTGGACAAGATGCTCACGGTACCTACTTGGGCATCGGATAGGTCGGAGAAGGAAAGACGGGACTGCAGGGCCACATTGGGGATGATACCCTGCTGATCCAGAAGATGGTATCGACCTCCCAATTGGATGGAGGTGCGACTCATATCCGCTATCTCATCACTTCTGAACTCCACCTGATCGAATACCCCGCTGATCTCGAAGAGCTCGGTGATGCCATAACGGAGTACGGTATTGTTACCGTAGATGGTCTGATCGAAGCCATCGAATTCGACCGGGTTGTAGTAGACCCCGCTCTGGATCTGGAAGAGCCCATCCCCCAGACTGAAGGCTCCAATGGACTGCCCCGGTCGCCCGGTACGTATGGTCTCTGCAGTTTGGGCTTCGAGAGCCTGTGGGAGTAGTAGGATGGATAAAAGGGTCAGAAAGAAATAATGGTGTTTCACGTGGGCAAAGCAAGGAAAAAAGTAGCCCGTTCTCAGTTGGAATCAAAGAAAAACCCGAACCTCTCGGTCCGGGTCTTTGTTGAATTTTTCTGTGCTATCGATCAGGCATCGATATTGGCATAGACAGCATTCTTCTCGATGAATTCCCTGCGAGGTGGTACTTCATCGCCCATGAGCATGGAGAAGATACGGTCGGCCTCTACGGCACTTTCTATCGTGACCTGACGTAGGGTACGGTTCTCGGGATTCATGGTGGTATCCCACAGTTGTTCTGCGTTCATCTCACCCAGACCCTTGTATCGCTGTATACCCACATTGGCATCACTCTTCCCTTTGAGCTCTTCGATGAGTCGATCCCGCTCAGCATCACTCCAGGCATATTTGGCCTGCTTGCCTTTCTTGACCAAATAGAGCGGTGGCGTAGCGATGTACAAGTGCCCTCGCTCTACCAACTCCTTCATATGACGGAAGAAGAAGGTCATGATCAAGGTCTGGATGTGACTTCCATCTACATCAGCATCACACATGATGATGATCTTGTGATAGCGTAGATTGGAAAGATCCAGGGCCTTACTGTCCTCCTCGGTCCCGATACGCACACCGAGTGCGGTGTAGATATTCTTGATCTCCTCGTTATCGAAGATCTTGTGCTGCATGGCCTTCTCCACATTGAGGATCTTACCTCGCAATGGTAGGATGGCCTGGAAATACCTGTCCCGACCTTGTTTGGCCGTTCCACCTGCCGAGTCTCCCTCTACAAGGTAGAGCTCGCAGTTGCCAGGATCCTTATCCGAGCAGTCGGAGAGCTTACCGGGGAGACCTCCACCGGTCATGACATTCTTCCGCTGCACCATCTCACGGGCCTTACGGGCCGCGTGACGGGCCTGTGCTGCTAGTATGACCTTCTGGACGATGGTCTTCGCATCGCTTGGATTCTCCTCCAGATAATTGGTCAGCATCTCATTGACCGCCTGACTCACTGGAGCCGAGACCTCCCGGTTACCGAGTTTGGTCTTGGTCTGCCCCTCGAATTGCGGTTCCGATACCTTGACAGAGACCACGGCCGTCAGACCTTCACGGAAATCATCTCCCGAGATGTCGAACTTGAGCTTGGAGAGCAGACCGCTCTCTTCAGCATATTTCTTCAAGGTATGGGTCAATCCCCTGCGGAATCCACTGAGGTGCGTTCCACCTTCATGGGTATTGATATTGTTGACGTAGGCATGCAGATTTTCTGTGTAGCCCGTGTTGTAGACCATGGCCACCTCTACAGGAACATCGCCATCGGTATTCTCCATGCTGATGACTTCCGAGATCAATCGCTCACGGTTTCCATCCAGGAATTCCACGAACTCGGCCAGGCCGCGCTCGGAATGAAAAGTCTCTGTAGGGTGATTGCCTTCCTCATCGGTAGTACGCTGGTCGGTGATGGTAACCGTGATTCCTTTATTGAGGAATGAAAGCTCGCGCATACGGTTGGCGAGGGTCTCATAGCTATACTCGAGTACATCGAAGATCTCCGGATCGGGGAAGAACTCCACCTCGGTACCTCGGTAATCGGTAGCCCCTTTCTCCTTGACATCATAGAGCTTCTTGCCTCGTTCGTACTCCTGCTCCCACACCTTGCCTTCACGATGTACAGTAGCAGTCAGATGCTTGGACAGGGCATTCACACAGGATACCCCAACTCCGTGCAGACCACCGGATACTTTGTAGGAGTCCTTATCGAACTTACCTCCAGCACCGATCTTGGTCATGACCACTTCGAGGGCTGAAACCCCTTCTTTCTTATGCATCCCGACCGGGATACCTCGACCGTTGTCCCTCACTCGGATTCCATTGCCTTCGAGTATGTGCACATCGATGCGATCACAGTGACCGGCCAATGCTTCATCGATGGAATTATCGACCACCTCATACACGAGATGATGCAGACCTCTCATGCCTACATCACCGATGTACATAGAAGGTCTCATACGGACGTGCTCCATGCCCTCCAGGGCCTGGATACTATCCGCGGAATATCCTTTTTCTATCATAGTTTCTTCAGCTGTTTCCATAACGTTTTTAGCAACCCCTAAAGATACCTCTTTATGGGCCTATGTAGAACGCTAAAACCCCTCTAAAGCGTGCATTTTTCCACATATTCCATGCTTTTTTTGGCCGGGTGTGGAAATAGGGCCGGAAATCACTGGATCCAGGCCGGAAAAAGGGCTTGATAATAGACAGGAATCAAGGGACCAATGCCGCTCGGAAAGAGGGCGCGCCACGCTCCCCGAAGGCATCTACGAATCCAGTGAATTGCAACTTGTAGCGATTGCCTTCTACCGTACGGATGACATAGGCATTATCCACGATGCTATAGGTCTCTGAATCCAGGTCGAAGTACTTCCAGTCGTAGCCGATGATATCCCGCTGATCGCTCAGTGCAATCCCATCCAGATAATCGGCATCTATGGCTTCGAAATCATACTCTTCCAAGGACTGGGCCTGCACCTGATGTGGATTAAGCAATGCCCCAGCAACGAGATAGGGAATCTCTTCTTCTTCGAAGTAGAAGGTGTAGTGGCTGAAGAGCAGGTCCCAATCCTCCTTAGGGGGCTCCAAAAAGCGCACCCCCGCATCGAAAGAGAGCTGCACATGATTCCGATCCAGGTCTTTGGGGATGTTCTGCTCTACACTATCCCCCGATCCAAGCGGAGCATAGCGTACCGAATAGCTATCGGCATCGGCCCCGAGAATCTGCAATTTATAGCGCCCGAGAGCGGATCCGGCCTCATCGAAACCGCGATCGATGATGTAGACTTCTTCCGTAGTCCAATCTTCTAAGGCAGTCTGGTAGCCATCGCTGGTGTCGAACAGTGGTCCATCACCCTGCACCGATTCCACTTCCTCGAAGCTGCTGCCCGTGACCCTCCAGACCATCATCAACTTACTATCATTCAATCGGATGGTCTGCGCTGCATCACAAGAGAAGGCCAGATCCCAATCCGTCTTCAGGTGCTGAGCGATGACCGAATCGCTTTCTAGGTCGTAATAGAGCCTGTAGCGGTAATCCGAAGACATCTCCAGCTGTGAACTGAAGGCCCCCGTAGGCAGTGGAGATGGCTCATAGGCCACTGGAATCTCATCCTTCTCGCATGCGGTGAAAAGGACCAAGGCCAATATGAGTATGATCTTATTTCCGCGCATCCCGATCCAGTGTATAGTCCAGACTGATAAAGACATTCCTACCTGTCCCAATGGGTACGGAGGTCGATCCACCGCTATGTCCAGACAAGGTCGAACCCGCATTTATAACGCTGATATCCAATAGATTGCGAACACCTGTTCTCAAGGTCAAGGAACGGTCGAAGAATTCTTTTCCCAAGGCAAGATCGACCATAAAGTATTCCTCCTGATAGAAACTCAGGACTTCTTCTTCATCCTCTTGGAGGATCACGGTGGTCTGTGCGCCATTGTATGACCCCATGATGTCACAAGTGAGACCGAGCTTCTCAAATCGATGAGAGAGCGAGCTATTGACTTGATGGAAATAGTTCATCGGAGTGAGCACTTGGCCCTCAGTGATATCTTCTCTACCGGTCAAGCCCCAGCCCAAGCGCACCGAAGTATTGTCTTTGGTCAATCCGAGATCAATGCGTGTTCCTTGGGTGATCACCTCATCCAGGTTGAGATAGGAGTAAGGCGGAATGGATGTCGAACTTGCCTCCCCTACCTGTGCCAGTGCGATCAGGTCATCTACATCGTTATAGAAAAGGGATGCATCCATCTCTATCTGCCAACCGGAGTAGGTTCGGGAATAATTGTAGGCTGCATTGAGATTAAGACTACTCTCAGGTCGCAGATCCTCATTGCCATAGACATTGTGATTGGCATCGTAGAACGCCAAATAGAGCTCCTTGAAATCAGGTGCTCTGAATCCCTGGCCGACCGACAGGCGCCAGGTATGTTCATTCTTGCGATAGCGCAGAGCGATACTCGGTATGAAGGGCATAGCGAAGAGCTCATGATATCCGTAGCGCAAACCCGGACGGAGAAGCCATCGTTCGGACAATTTCCACTCGAGGGAGGCAAAACCTGCCGCCTGAAAAAGCTCGGGTGTGCCATCGATGCGTTGTCCGGTCGATTGTTCCCAGGAGCCGTCCCATCCTACTTGGAAATCCACACGGTCATGTACACTTCCAGTCCAGGTATGACGTGTGCTCAGGGCCAGATAATCGGTCGTGTCGGAAGAAAGGTCCAGTCGGGAGAGGTCGGTCACATCGGTGAGCATACGCTTCCGTACCCGATCGAAGTAATTGAAGGACAAGAAGCCCTTGAATCGCTGATCCTGGACTCCATCATGGGAATAGCGCAGGGAGTTATCGATCCGCAGGGTGTGGTATTCGGTGTCGAATGCCTGAATGGTCTCCGCTGCCTCATTGACCTCGGGTGCACCTCTATCCTTTAGGGTCTCATCCATGATATCCAGCCGATGTTCCAAGCGGGTCCTTTTCCAATCCAGACCATGCACCAGGCCGGCCAAATACTGCTCCTTGGGATTCCATAACGAATTCCTACGGTCATCGGCCACCGGTTCTTGATTGCGGAAGAAGGGATCGCTGGGACTCCATCCATCGAAGTATCTACGTCCGAGCTTCAATCGATAGTCGTACTTGCCCGCATCGCTTGACCAGTCGGCAAAGGCATCGTACTGACCTTCGCTGCTGTAGTATCCTCTCAATTGCAAACGGTCCTGCTGCTCGACCGCTTTCTTGGTAATGATATTGATGACTCCAGCTATAGCATCGGTCCCATAACTGACAGCCATAGGTCCTTTGACGATCTCTATGCGTTCGATGTCCTGCACATCCAATTGATCCAGATCGAGTTTGCCATCCACCCGACCTACTACAGGCACCTCATTGATGGTCACTTTCACGTTCCGATCGCCTAGCCCTTGGATATTGATCCCTGTGCCGATGACCCCATTGCGTCTGATCTGGAGCTCTCCGCTGTGCTGGAGGATGTCAGAGATATCGCTGGTGGAGATGCGATCGAGTTCTTCCTCATCGATCACCTCTACGCGATGGACTGCACTCCGCTGATCGGAAACACCATACTGTCCGGTGATCACCACTTCATTCAGATACATAGGGTCTTTTTTCAGAACGAAGAATCTCCTGCTAGGACACTGGATAGAATCATGTAGTGAAATGGACCCGATCTGTTGCACCTCTATCTCGATCAGGCTGGAAGTCGCATACCAAGACTCAGGAATCTCTACCTGACCCCATTCGTTGCTGCTGACTCCGCGCACAGCCTCTCCGTCTTCCCAAATGACAGAAACACCAGGAAGAGCTTCTCCTTGTTCATCGGTAATGGTCAGGATGCACTGAGCCTCTGCACGGAGGCTGAAGAACAGCATCGCACAGAGGCTCAGAAAGAGGTATGTTTCTCGTAGTCCTATGATGATATCCTTTGTTTCACTGGACCAGGATGCGTTGCTGGCCGAAACCACCGTCCCGCTCTACTTGGAGCATGTAGATACCTTGCTGGAGTGCGCTCACATCCAGGCTATGCCGAAGACCGTTGGTCCATGTATCCTTGGCGACTATCCTCCCATTCATATCGAAGAGAGAGTAGCGGATGGGTTCGTTCTCGACAGCGAGAACTACTTGGGCTTGACCGATCACCGGATTGGGGAAAACGGTAAAATCGACCTGTCCGATATCATCCACACCCGTGGCCGAGACCATCTGCTTGGTGAATTCGATATCTCCGGTGCTGCTTCCATCGAAGGCAGTGAACCAGAGATGCCAGACATTGCCTTCTCTATCCTGAACGAAATAGCTGAGGGAGTCTTCGACCACATATTGGAAGATATCCATGTCGAAATACTTCCAGTCGCTTCCGATGATGTTCATCTCTTCGGACATCGGCTGGTCGGTCCACTGGGCATCGTCAATCTCGACAGTACGTGCTTCAGAGGCCAATACTTCCTGATTCTGAAAGACTCCACTGACGATGTAATTTGCTCCAGGAAATATTTCAGAGCTGTAACGTGTGAAGGTGATGTCCCAGCTTTCAGCTACAGGTTCACGGTCGATGACCTCACCGGTCTGTAGGGAGTAGTACCAGAAGTTCTTTGTGCTGTAATCAGTCCCAGAGATGGTCTCCT
>JABDLZ010000166.1 GCA_013001705.1 Flavobacteriales bacterium | reverse complement strand
GCGTAACCCCACAAAGAGTATGGACAGGAGCACACCTAATCCAAGAAATGCCGAATAGATGCCATTGGGCACTGGGGAGAGAGGAGTAGAAGGGACCGTTGCCTCCTCCAGGATCTTGTTATCCGTGGTGAACCCTGCCTTGGAAATTCGATACTCGATCTTCCGCTCGAGTAGGTTGGTGTAGTACTTCTCGTTGATATTGTACAATCGCTCGTATCGTGCGTATTCGAGCTCCTTGACCGGTAGACCACTGAACACGGCTTCCAGTTCACTGTAGCGTTCCTGAAGCATTTCTCGTCTGGCATCGTTCTTTGACTGGAGCGAATTGATGCTTTCTACAATGAGATTCTTCTGGATCTCTATACGGTAGTCCAATGACTTGGTATACTCGCTTTCCTCGGTCATGTCGAAGAACATCTCTTCGCGCTCTCGAAGCAGTTCTCCCAGGTCGGAGAGCAGTTGCTGCAGGTTATTCTCGAACTCGCTGCCTACGATGACCGCCATGAGATTGTAGACATCCAGTCCGGTCTCGGATTCGCTCACCTTGGAGATCTCGTCCAGCAGATTATCGGACATCCGTAGATTGAAAAGCTGTTGTTCTGCCTCGTTCAGCCGGTCCAGATATACCCCGCTTACCTCACTCAGTTGATTGATCTTGTATTCCTGCTTGAATGAATTCAATAGAAACTCAGCATTCCGGAGATTCTCACTCACTGTATCCAATTGACTCTCAATGAAATCGAGAATACGTTCAGAACTCTTCTCCTTACGTGCACGATCGTACTCTAGAAAGGTATGGGCATGCGCCATGGCCAGATCCTTCGCCAATCGAGGATTCTGATTGGTACACGAGATGACCAAGGTCTGAGCATTCCGATTGAGGATACCGGCCTTCAGTTGTTTGGAGAATTCATCTTCTAGGGCCTCCTTTCTGGTAAGGATGAAATAGCGTTGATTACCGAGCTCGGTATCTGCCATACGCTCTTCATTATCAACCAGCAGGACCATTTCCACAAAGCCGAGGTCGATACGTTCTGTAGCAGAATAAGGTCCATACTCTATCTCGCGATGCGTGATGAAGAAGCCATTGACCTCATCCGATTTCAGGAAGAAGGGTTCATTGAAGGCCAAGCTGGAATCCTGAACGGAGAGGATACGTATCTCATATCCAGCGTTCTGATAGTGTTCACTACCTCTGAGTTTTCCCTGCTCGAAATACCGGACGGGCAATTCCAGATTGTCCAACGTGCGGCTGAGCATGAATCCGGAATTGAGCAGTTCGATGTCGGAAGAGAGCTCATTGCCTTCCATGTAGTTGCCTACATTGAGGATCTTATTGGCTTGATCATCCTTCTCCAACTGGAGTGTGACACTTGCCTTGAAAGTAGGGACAGAGTATCTCAAGTACAACCTCGCCCCGATACCGAAGATCAAGATGATGCCGATGATGATCGGAAGCGACCTCTTGAGAATGTGAACGAACAGGCCGAACTCGAACTCGTTACTGAAGTTCGTGATCCGGTCACGGTAGCGCTCGAAACTCTCGTTGAAGCTGCTTATTTCTTCTTGTCTCATTTGGAGCTAACGAAATCCCTATTGATTTCTGATGATAGTTACCAAGGCCAATGTCGTGGTGATCAGAGAAAGAATGGGCGTGATGTCACGCAGTACCTCTCTTGCAATCTCTGGATTCGGCTGGACATATATGATATCATTGGCCTGCACGATGAGGTTTCCTTCTTCGATACCTTCGATTGTGGATAGATCGAGGTGATAGACCTCTGTACCTGTATCTGCATTTCGGATCAATTTGACGCGAGATGCATTTCCACGCTGGTTGATTCCACCTGCTCGTGCAAGGACTTCCACCACGGTCATGTTGTCTGTGATGTTGACCACCTCGGCCGTTCCACCGGCTCCGGGAGAGACGATCACCCGATTGTTGACCACCGAGAGCTGTACGAAAGGTTTGCGATAATACTCTGCATAGAGGCCTTCGAGATATTTCTCAGCTTCTATGATATTCATACCCTTGAGATTCACCCTACCTAGGGTCGGTAGTTTGACCTGTCCATCACGCTCTACCAAGTAGGTCAGCCCGAACTGACGGATGGCCTGAGCATTGTTTCCTCCTTGGGTCTGTGTTTGACCAATGACATCTACGAGCTTATACCCGTCATTGGTGAAAAGATTGAACCGTAGTCTATCGAATGGACTGATCTCATAGTCGACACTATCTACGGTAGGAATGTCATCGAATTCATAGTCGACCGGAGTCTTGAACATGATATCCCTGTTCACTGTACAACTGGCCATTGCTACAATGACGAACAGCATGAACCAATAAGTCCTTTTCATAATGTACTGAGCAAATTCCCGCAAAGGTATGATTTAGGGATGTGATGGGTTAATCCAGCGAATGATAGAGCTGAGTGATATCATCGACCAGACGGCTGTAATGGAAGCGGTCTTTTACAAAATCCCATCCTTTCTCGCCCAATCTGAGTCGATAATCTGCATCATCTACCAATCGAAGTAGGCTCTCATTGAATGCATCTTGGTCATTGGGCGGACAAAGAACGGCCGTTTCTCCAGGCAATACGATATCCTGGATTCCTCCTACGTCAGTGGATACGATCGGGCGGTTGGCCGCTTGCGCTTCTATGAGGCTCACTGGAGTACCTTCATTCTTCGAACTCAGAGCGGCAATGTCTATTCCTGCATTGGCCGTATCGATGTCTTTCATCCAACTGGTAAAAGTCAATTGATCATCCTCATCTATCTCCGGGTCATTGAACGGTATCTCCAATCTACGAGCAAGTTCTTCCAACTCTGGTCGAAGTTCTCCATCTCCTATGATGAATGCTCTTACCTTCTGATGACTGTTGTCGATGATATAGCGTACGGCCCGGATGAACATCTCATGATTCTTGATAGGCACCAATCGACCAACGATGCCGATAGCCACCGTATCGTCACTCAATTGATAGAACTCTCTGAAATCCTTTCTCTTGCGCTCGAAATCGGTCTGGAATCTATCCAACTCGAACCCGAGATTTACCACAGTGACCTTATCAGCCTCTGCAATCTTATAGATGTCCACCAGTTCATGTTTCTGCTTCTCACTGATAGCAATGATCCTCGAAGAATTCTTGGCCATGTAGCGCTCCACCGACTTGTAGACCGATGTGGTCAATCGTCCGAAATAGGAGTGGAATACGTGTCCATGAAACGTGTGGACCATATGCGGTACGTGCAAGTTCTTGCCCGCTAATCGACCCAGCGCTCCTGCTTTAGATGCATGGCTATGAATGATGTCCGGTTTGAATTCCTCTATCAATTCACATATCTTCCGGTAGGCCTTGTAGTCGTTTATCAAGTTGACATCCCGTTTCATCTCAGGGATGATGATCGGTTCCAACTGAAGTCTATCGATGATGTGAAGCGAATTGTCCTCTGTGTAGTCCTTCTTTCCACCTACCAACATGGTATCGAATTCATCAGGCAGATATCTGGATAGATAGGCTGCGTTGAAGGTAGGACCACCTAGATTGAAACGATTGATTATCCGTAGGACGCGCATGGAAGGATGCAAAGGTAAATCCCTAGGGATACCTGTCCATCATCGGGCCGTATACAGCAGCTCGATCAATTCCACAGGTACTGGTTGCGGCTCTATGTACCTTGCACCTTGATCACCCGCTTCTGAGGTGTATCCACTATGGACTTGAGAAGCTGTCGTAGGGCTCACTGCTCGGCTAGAGATTATTTCCTCATCTTTTCTCTTGTCGACTATTGGGGAATCATCAGCTTCCACATCAGAGTCGAATCTCTCATCGATCACCTCTGCGAGGCTTTCTGCTTGTTCTTCGACCGATGCCGTAGACTGTTCTCCCAAAGGAGATTCATCCATTGCTGGAGGATCCATGATGTCAAGCTCGCCTGCGACTGCGTGATCACTTCCAAATTCCTCTTCCTTGGTCGATACGGTGGATGGAAGCGCCTTACTTTCATCAGATTCCGTTAAATCGTTATTCAGCTCTTCATTCTCTTCATCTAATAGGGAAGAGGTGTCATCTTCCAGTCCCATTGCATCATCACTGTTCGGGGTCCCATCTTGTTCAGAGGGAGTTTGTTGGACGATCTTGTCTGATTCCAGAGCTGGGTCATTCGTAGACAATACCCAGAAGACTCCTCCCAAAACCAGAGCCAACCCGGCCAATTGCAATGCTGGTCTTACCACGTATGCTCGACCCTGCCAGAAAGCAGCTATGCTATTGAGCCAGATGGTGAATCGAGGTCTGGCATGGTGCGATCGGTGCTTGGCGATGAGTTCTTGACGAAGAGCAGCAGGGGGATCCACTTCCGATCCGGGTTCGAGCACAGCGAAGAGGGTATCCCTCATGAGATCATACTCCTCCTTCCCATCGATATGTTTGAGCACATACTGGCGTTCTTCGGGAAGAAGTTCTTCGTACTGCTTCTCTTCGAGTAATTGTTCCAGGTCTTCAGGTCCGTATTTCTCTTTCATGATCACTGTCTTTTTGGATCGAACTGTGCCAGCCCGACCGATAGTTTTTTCAGGGTATAGAATAGCCTGGATTTCACGGTTCCTTCGCTGCAATCCATGACTTGGGCTATCTCTTTGATGGATAGTCCTTGCTTGTAGCGCATGATGAAGGTGCTGCGCTTTGCATGGTCCAGATGTTCGAGTTCTTCAGCCAATTGCTGCTTGAACATGGAGCGGTCATAGCGATCCTGTTGGCCGATCAGATGCTCGCCATAGACCTGCTTGACTCCATCGGCATGGCGAGATCGCACTTCATGGCTCCGGTACTCATTCTTACACATATTGGAAGCGATGGAGTATATCCAGGTACTGAATTTGTTCCCTTCCTTGAATGAACCTGGACTCTTTATTAGCTTGGTGAAAAGGTCCTGGGTGAGGTCTAAAGCTTTCTCCTCATCGTTCCACAGCATACGTCTGAAGTAGTTGACCATGCGTTTTGCATAGCGGTCATAGAGTTCTGTGAAAGCCGCAGAATCCCCTTCGGCACTCCGGAGCATCAACTGCTCATCCGTCCATCCACCATATTCGCTACGTAGCATCACTCCACCAAGAGTTTTTTCAGTGAAGTGGCACCGTTACGGTCGAGTATCTGGTCGATCTGTGATTCGATGGTCTGAGGGTCGATCTCGTATTCTGATGAGACTCGAGCCTCTTTACTGGCTGCACTCAGAAGCGGAATGAGATTCATATCCAGTCTGACCTCAGGGGGATCTGAAATGATCCGCTCGATTAGTTGTTTATGACTTGTATAGAATTCCAGATTATAACCTACAGGAGGCGCTGACTCGGAAAAGACTCCTCCGTATGCATATACCTCTGGTGCCGCTGAGCGTATAATGCTGGGGTCCAGAGTAGGACTCAAGAGGATGGTCTGTTGCGGATTCTTCTCGCTGAATTCGACTATGAATTGAGAGTAGGATCTGAATTGTGGGGTGTGAAAACCCATCTGCGACAATCGATCGAGGAAGAGGGTGTCATTCAACCAACTGACTCGGATAACGAAGGGAGATCCGGGATTCAGACCGGTGCTGAGGATCAACGGACGGGTGTCGGTCTCTCCTTGTGTGAAAAGTAGGGTACTGGGCTCCTGTACGCCTCCTAGCAATTCTGCATAGTCCATCATATCACGATAGAGTCCTTTATCTTCTGCGATATCCATTATCTGAGATAGAGATGCTTGATTCCCAGACATTCCATACAACTCCACACAAGAGCCTATCACTTCAGGATGCGATGGATTCAATTGGTAGGCCTGCAGAAGGGAAGGAGCCAGACTGAGCTTCTGGTCACTTTCGAGATAGGTATCGAAATGGACTTGGAAATCATCTTCTGATAGCGAGGAGGAATTCTGAAGGACTTCGGAATCCTCTTCATTACGCTCCTTCATATCCTCCATTTCAGCGGGGACCGCACTCCTCTTCAACACATTGGAATCCTTCAAGGTGTCCTGAAGGGTCTCTTGCCCTTGGGAGACTAGCGCCAACAACAGCAAGATGGGACACAGAAGTGATCGCATCAAAAGGCTCATCGATTTCATACTACAATATACACCTCAGTCCAGGATTGGTTCAATCTACTTGAATCGATGGATTTTAGCTGTAAATGCGGATATTTGCAGCGGATATGGATGATGAGAAAAGAGAGGATCTGAGACAGAAATTGGAGGCATTCCATACATGGCCTTCGGTCTATATATACAAGTTCATCTTTCCAACGGACATCGATAAGTTGGCGGAATTGAAAGAACGCTTTCCTGAAGATGTAGAGTACTCTTTGAAGTCATCGAGTACCGGAAAGTACACCAGTGTCACCATTAAGGAGATGGTGCTGAGTGCTGATGTCATCTTCCAGCGCTATGAAGATGTTTCGGAGATCGAGGGAATCATCTCATTGTAGGACAGATGGAAGAGTGGTGGTCATTGCATGAGGAGAAGTTGAAGATCGCCAGTGTGGTGGTCGCTTCCTTGGTCCTCTTGGTATCGATCTATCGTTGGTTACTGCAGAAATGGCGTTCGGACGTGAACCTGAGGCGCTATGCCTATCTCTATCCCTTGGATGGCAATGTGCTGTTGAGAAAACAGTCGATCAAGGTGGAAGTACCAGTATCTCAGTTTATCGAGCTGAGTTTGACCGATGAGAATGGCCGGGCTACAGAACTCTTCAACGGTGAAGCCCCCGAGGGTATGCTCGAGGTGGAGTTGGATATGAGTCAGATGGCGACAGGTGATTATGAACTCAAACTCTCGACCGATGATCAGACCGCTCTGAAACGCTATGCATGGACGGCTTCAGACTGAGGCCTTATCGATCATCTTGAGCATCTGTTTGAGCTCATCGATGCGTTTCTTGTTCCTATCGATCTTCTTCTCGACTTCTATCATCAACGGATTCTTCCCTGAACGGTCGTTGAAGAAGCCCAGATTGTTCTCATACTGCTTGATATCCTGAGCGAGCTTGTCGATCTGCCTGCGGATATGCTGTTTCTCACGATTCACTGAGCGAGGGTCGTTCTTGATGGAATCGAGTTTGTGTTGCATGGCGATCGATCTCTTCTCTTGGTCATCCAGCCTCAATTGCTTGTAGTGCTTGTCCAGTGCCTCTTTGTACTCCTTATAGATGCGGTCTTTCTGCTTGAAAGGTACATGGCCTATCTGATTCCACTCTTGGCTGAATCCCTTCAGGGTCTCCAGATTTTGAGCTTTAGCATCGGATGGAGTGAAGGCCTTGATGCGTTCAATGATGTCTTCTTTGACCTTCAAGTTCTCCTTTTCTTCCTTTTCACGCTCCTTGAAGCTGCGATTGCGCGCATTGAAGAAACTGTCGCAATGGCTCCTAAACTGCTTCCAGAGTTTGTTCTCGTCCTTCTGGAAGGTGGGGCCGATCTCTTTCCAGTCTTTCTGTAGGTTGATCAATTGATCGGCTGTATCTTTCCAGTCGGTGCTGGCGGAGAGCTCTTCGGCTTTTTTGATCAGTTCCAGTTTCTTTCCCTTTCGGGCCTCGTACACCTCTGATTGTCCCTTGTAGAATTCCTTCTTGGCATCGAAAAATCGGTCACAGGCTTCACGGAATTCCTTCCAGACAGACTCGTTCTCCTTGCTGAATCCTACCTTCTTCCAAGCTTCTTGTATAGCAAGGACTTTATCAGTGCTGTTATTCCACTCTTTGCGCTTGGAACGATCCTTCTCAGCAATGTCTTCCACTTGTTTGATGAGGGCCTTCTTCTTTTCCAGATTCTCGGCCATCTGGGCCCGCTGATGCTCATAGTGGTCATTGACCTTGGCGATGTGCTTGCGTGCTTCACCCCAGAATTCTTCTTTGACCACTTCCCACTCGTGCTGGAAAGTAGCGCCTATGTCATCCCATTTTTTGATCAGCCCTTTAACTGCTCGATCGAGTTCTTGGATATTGTTTTCCTTCTCCAGGGCACGTACTTGGGCTACGAGTTCTTTCTTCTTCTTCAGATTGACCTTCTTGTCATGGTCGGCCAGTTCCTTGTAGATGCTTATGTTGTAATAGAAAGTCTCCTGCAATCGGGAGAACTCGGTCTGCGTACGGCTGTACTGGTCACGTGGTACATCGCCCACTTCATTCCAGCGCTCTCTGATTTCATTGAACTGATTGAAGGCCCTACCGATATTCTCTTCATCCTGTATGAGGGTGCGTAGCTCCTCGATCAGGGCTTCTTTGGCCTGGAGGTTTCCTCGTTGGATCTTGAGCTCTTCTTGGC
>JABDLZ010000165.1 GCA_013001705.1 Flavobacteriales bacterium | reverse complement strand
CTCCTATATCCTGGAACATCTGCTCTGAGATATTGGTCATCACATTCTCATAGGAATCGATGTAGGTAACGTGGCCACGTATACTGTTGGCATCGGTGATGGGCTGGAGTCGGCTGAATACATTCTTCAATTCAGTCTTACGACCTATCACCTCAGGCGTACCTCCTTTTGCCAGATGGATGGCCGCCTTGGTGAATACATCCTTGGTAGGGAAGGTGAGGTCGTCCGTATCCTGACTGATAGTCAATTCGAAGACCTCATCCACGGGTTCGTTGAAGATGAAGGAGAAGATGCCATTGTCAGCACCTATCAGGTATTGACCGTTTTTTCTGACCACCACGTGGGCATTCTTGGTGCTCAATTCAGGTCGCACACCTATGATATGTACCGTCCCTTCAGGGAACTCCTTGAACACATTCCGGATGTGATAGGCGGCTTGAGCGATGCTGAATTTCTCTATCTCATGACTGATATCCACGATATGCACCGGGTCCAATTGCCGGAGAATGGTCGCTTTGACAGCGGCCACATAGAAATCTTTCAGACCCAGGTCTGTTGTCAAGGTGATGATCGGCATAGGGTATCAAAGCAGATGTCTATCGTCTACGTATACGGGGATTCGTGGGCTATCCCGCAAAGTTAGAGGGCAGAATGTGTGCTGGACTCCTGTTGAAAAGTGAAATGAACAAATCGACTGTGAACAGCGGATTCTAGGCATATTTGTTCTGCCAATATACAGAGCTTGCAAGAGAAGGAATTCACCATCACTGGAATCGATCCAGTATCCATACTCGGGGTCAATAATTCCAAACTCCGACTTATCCGTAAACACTTTCCTACGCTGAAGATCATCTCTCGGGGTGATACCATCAAGGTGATCGGAGAACCCAAGGAGGTCAAACGATTCACCCAGCGATTCGAAGAACTGAGGAAACATGTCGAACGATATAATACCCTGACCGATAGCGATATCGCCAATGTAGTCGGAGAAGGCAACGGGGACTCCTCCGGTAAAGAGGACGCTTCTATCCTGGTCTACGGCAACAAGGGCTTACGGATCAAACCCCGCACCAAAGGCCATCACCGCATGGTCAAGGCAGCGGAGAAGAACGACCTGGTCTTGGTCTCGGGGCCGGCAGGTACGGGGAAGACCTATACGGCTGTAGCACTGGCCGTACGCGCACTGAAAGACAAGGAGGTACGTAGGATCATCCTTACTCGCCCGGCTGTGGAAGCAGGAGAGAGTCTGGGTTTCCTACCCGGTGATATGCGGGACAAGCTGGATCCCTATATGCAGCCGATCTACGATTCCTTATTCGACATGATCCCACCCAAGCGATTGACCGAGTATCTGGAGAATCGGGTCATAGAGATCGCACCATTGGCCTATATGCGCGGTCGCACACTCGACCATGCCTATGTCATCCTGGATGAGGCGCAGAACACCACCGAGAATCAGATGAAGATGTTCCTCACCCGGATGGGCATGGATGCCAAGTTCATCATCACCGGGGATCTCACTCAGGTGGACCTGCCCCACAAAAAAGCCAGCGGTATGGTCATGGCCATGAACAGGCTGAAGAAGATAGACGGCATAGGCATCGTGGAGTTGGATAGCAGCGATGTCATCCGACACCGCTTGGTAAAGAAGATCATAGATGCATTCGATAAGAACTGAGATGGAGGCACTCATGGAGACGGACCTGCACCTTCCTGGGCAGGTCAAGAAATACAAAGGCAAGGTGAGGGATGTCTATCACCTGGACGATGGGCGACTGGTCATGATCGCGAGCGATCGCATCTCGGCTTTCGATGTGGTCCTGCCTAGAGGGATACCCTTCAAAGGACAAGTGCTCAATCAGATAGCCAATCGATTTCTGGATCTCACGGCAGACATCGTTCCCAACTGGAAACAGGCCTGCCCTGATCCACAGGTGACCGTAGGTCTGGCCTGTGAGCCCTATCGGGTAGAAATGGTCATACGTGCCTATCTCACAGGACATGCCTGGCGGGAGTACCGCGCTGGTAAGCGTATGCTCTGTGGTGTAGCGCTACCAGAAGGTCTCAAAGAACACGACCGACTTCCCGCACCCATCATCACACCGGCCACCAAGGCCGAGGAAGGACATGATGAGGATATAAGTCGAGAAGAGATCATCGCTCAGGGCATAGTCCCTGAAGAGGAGTACATACAATTGGAGAACTACACCCGAGCATTGTTCCAGAGAGGGACGGAATTTGCCGCAGAGCGTGGGCTCATTCTGGTGGATACGAAGTACGAGTTCGGTAAGAAAGGGGATACCATCTATCTCATCGATGAGATACATACTCCGGATTCATCCCGCTATTTCTACAAGGAAGGTTATGAAGAGCGACAGGAGCGGGGAGAGGCCCAGCGGCAATTGAGCAAAGAGTTCGTCAGGCAGTGGTTGATAGAGAACGGATTCCAAGGACTCGAAGGTCAACAGGTGCCCGAGATGAGTGACGCGTTCATACGATCAGTGAGCAAGCGCTATATCGAGTTGTATGAGAATATCACCGGGGAGGAGTTTGAAGCGGCCGATACCGCAGATCTACATGCTCGCATCGAGCAAAATGTACTCGATTACCTCGCATCCCGGTGAATTTACTTTGGGACGATATTTGCTTAGCTTGCATCCAAGACTACATTCTATGATCCGAACACTCGCCCTATTGGTATCCGGCCTGACTTTGACCACTTGCCTTCACACAGAGGCACAGCAAGAGGTACAACCCATTGAAATGGGCACGCTTCCCATGGAGGTGGATGAGAGTTCTGGACTGGCAGCAGCCAGCGTCACCTCGTTATGGACACTCAATGACCATGGCGGTAAAGCCGAGATATATGAGATCGATATCCGCGGAGAATTGGTACGCACAGTCAAGCTGATAGGTGTAGAGCCTGAGGATATGGAAGATATGGCCCAGGACGAACAAGGCAATCTCTATCTGGCCGATACCGGGAACAACAAGCAGAAACGGGACCGTCTGAGCATTTACAAATTGAACGTAGCAGATATCACCGGGGACAGTGTCCGTCCTGAAGTCATAGAATTCGTGCTACCGGATGATGGATTGAACAGCGAGTGCCATTACGATTTCGAGGCCATGACCTGGTCGAGGAATAAGCTCTATATCTTTTCCAAGGACCGATGCGATGAGAAGGATAACAGCCTCATGCTCTATTCCCTACCCGATGCAGCTGGGTTGCATACTGCGGACTTCATCGGAGAATTCTTCTGGGAGGATCCGGATCTGAATATCAAGATAACCTCTGCAGACATCGGAGTGGACGGTCGCAAGCTTGCCTTGCTCAGCAACGATGCCTTGCACTTCTTCTTTGCCTACAAGAAAGATGAATTCTTTGATGGGGCGTATCGCTATTTCCCACTGAAAAAATCGAGGAAAGAGGCACTTATACACATGACCGAATGCGACCTCTACATCAGTGAAGAGTCCAGCAAAGGGAAGAAAGGCAGATTGTGGAAACTCAATCTGTGCAATATAAATTGGAAGGACTAAGCTCGTCCCGCTCTACTTCTCATCATCGCTCTCGGCCTGCTTCTTCGACTTGCCGATCTTGATGGTGATCTCCTCCTTCTTCTTATCGAATCCGATACTGATAGAATCGCCTTCTTCGAGATTCTGATTCACGATCTCCTCGGCTAGAGGGTCTTCCACATATTTCTGGATAGAACGACTCAATGGACGTGCTCCGAACTTGGCATCATAGCCTTTGCTGGCGATGAAGTTCTTCGCATCCTTGGACATCTTGATGCTATATCCCAGTTCTTGGATACGACCGTAGAGCTTGGCCAATTCGATATCGATGATCTTATGGATATCGTCCTGTGACAAGGAATTGAAGAGCACGATGTCATCGATCCTATTCAAGAATTCCGGTGCAAAGGTCTTCTTCAGAGCACTGTTGATCACACTTCTCGCATGCGCATCAGCACTATCCTGCTTGGCATTCGTACTGAATCCTACACCCTGACCGAAATCCTGCAGCTGTCGTGCACCGATATTCGAAGTCATGATCATGATCGTGTTCCGGAAATCGATCCTACGCCCGAGGGAATCGGTCAGTTGACCATCATCCAGGGCCTGGAGTAGGAGATTGAATACATCTGGGTGAGCCTTTTCGATCTCATCCAAGAGCACGATGGAGTAGGGCTTCCTGCGGACCTTCTCGGTCAATTGTCCCCCTTCTTCATACCCGACATATCCCGGAGGTGCTCCGATGAGACGGGATACAGCGAACTTCTCCATATACTCACTCATGTCGATACGGATGAGGGCATCCTCACTGTCGAACATGTGCTTGGCGAGTACTTTGGCCAATTGGGTCTTACCTACACCGGTGGGCCCGAGGAATATAAACGATCCCACAGGCTTGTTGGGATCCTTGAGTCCAGCCCGATTCCGTTGGATGGCTTTGACCACCTTGACCACGGCCTCTTCCTGACCGATGACCTTGTCACCGATCTCATCCTTCATGCGTGCCAATCGCCCGCTTTCTTTCTCAGCGATACGCTGCACCGGGATACCGGTCATCATGGCCACTACATCTTCTACGGCATTCACATCCACGATCTCTCGCTGCTCACGTGCCTTGGCCTCCCATTCGGTCTTGGCCTTGTCCAGCTCTTCGGTGAGTTGCCTTTCCTTATCTCTCAACTTGGCGGCCTCCTCATACTTCTGACTGCGCACCACTTTGTTCTTCTCCTCCTTGACGTCCTCTATCTGTTCTTCCAGCTTGAGGATCTCCTTGGGCACCTTGATATTGGTGATGTGTACGCGTGACCCTACTTCGTCCAAGGCATCGATGGCCTTATCGGGAAGGTGTCTATCGGACATATATCGCGAGGTCAATTTGACACAGGCCTCTATGGCCGGATCGGTATAATTGACACCGTGGTGGTCTTCGTATTTCTCTTTGATATTGTGCAGGATCTCAATGGTCTCCTCGATGCTCGTTGGCTCTACCAAGACCTTCTGGAATCTGCGCTCCAAGGCGCCATCCTTCTCGATGTGCTGGCGGTACTCGTCCAATGTGGTCGCTCCTATGCATTGGATCTCTCCACGCGCAAGGGCCGGCTTGAACATATTGGAGGCATCCAGACTACCGGATGCACCTCCGGCACCAACGATCGTGTGGATCTCATCGATGAACAAGATGACATCCGGGGATTTCTCGAGTTCGTTCATCACGGCCTTCATGCGCTCCTCGAACTGACCACGGTATTTGGTACCGGCCACCAGCGAGGCAATATCCAGCGCGATGATGCGCTTGTCGAAGAGCACACGCGACACTTTGCGCTGCACGATGCGGAGTGCCAGTCCTTCTGCAATGGCAGATTTACCTACACCCGGCTCACCGATCAGTACCGGATTGTTCTTCTTCCTACGACTCAGGATCTGTGAGACCCGTTCTATCTCCTTCTGACGCCCTACGATAGGGTCCAGCTTTCCTTCTTCCGCCTGTAGGGTGAGGTCTCTACCGAAATTATCCAGGACAGGTGTCTTGCTCTTGGAGTCACCTACCTTCCGGCTGGTACCTCCGCCCATTTCTCCTCGCAGCCCGTCATCGTCATCTTCAGGCTCGTTGGGTATCTCCGCTCGGATGTCGAGATTTCCGGTCTGAGAAGGTTCCATGAGGTCATTGACCTTGTGATAATCTATCCCCATGTTGTGGAGTTGACGTGTGGCCACATTGGTATCGTCCTTCAGGATGGAAAGAAGGAGGTGATCCGTGCCTATGGTATTGCTCTTATGGACCTTGGCCTCCAGATAGGTCACCTTCAATATCTTTTCAGCTTGCTTGACCAGTGGGAGATTATCCGCATTGGCAGCCTTGACATTGGCCGTGGATTCGATACTGGACTCGAGCATGCGCCTGAATCCGATCAGATCCACATTCAATTTCTTGAGCAGTTGTATCGCAGTACCTTCTCCTTCGCGGAGAATGCCTAGCATGAAGTGTTCGACACCTATGTAGTTGTGTCCCAGTCTCAGAGCCTCCTCTCGACTGTATGTGATTACGTCCCTGACGCGGGGTGAGAATTTTGCTTCCATCCTGATTCTTAAAGATTACCTCTCTTACCTATCGTCTAAATAAGAGAATTCAATTCGTCCGAGCAAATCTTTCGTGTACGATACCGCTCGTTTCAAAGGTATTTTTAGTCCATCCGAAGCTATTTCGGTGACCCTTCGATTATTCACAGAATTCTGTGAACAATTGTGCAAAATATAGACAGCAATAACCGGGCCTGAGCTGCCGCCAAATGGGTATTTTCACGGCTCTCAAGAGGTAGACTGACCCGTAGGGTCGGCAAGACATAATCAGAATGACGAAATGGCAGAAGGAGAAAAAATAATTCCAGTCAATATAGAGGATGAGATGAAGAGCGCGTACATCGATTATTCGATGAGCGTTATCGTTTCCCGTGCCCTTCCAGATGTGAGGGATGGACTGAAGCCAGTACACCGCAGGGTGCTATATGGAATGTTGGAATTGGGAGTGACTGCTAGCAGGGCCTACAAGAAGTCCGCAAGGATCGTAGGTGAGGTGCTCGGTAAGTATCACCCACACGGTGACACCTCGGTCTATGACGCGATGGTGCGTATGGCACAGGACTGGTCCTTGCGTTATCCATTGGTCAATGGGCAGGGAAACTTCGGTTCGGTCGATGGGGATAGCCCAGCGGCCATGCGATATACCGAGGCCAAACTCAGGAAATTAGCGGAAGAACTCCTGTCGGATCTTGACAAAGAGACGGTCGACTTCACACCCAACTTCGATGACTCCCTGGAAGAGCCCTCGGTACTGCCTACACGTATTCCTGCCCTCTTGGTCAATGGAGCAAGTGGTATCGCAGTGGGGATGGCTACCAACATGCCTCCACACAACCTGACCGAAGTGGTCAATGCGACTATCGCCTATATCGACAATCGAGAGATCGATGTGGCCGGTCTGATGGAGCATGTCAAAGCTCCTGACTTCCCTACCGGGGGTACCATATATGGCTATGACGGTGTGCGAGAAGCATTCGAGACAGGACGCGGTCGGGTAGTCGTCAGAGGAAAGGCACGCATCGAGGAGAACAAGAGTGGTCGCGAAGTGATCATCGTAGAAGAGATTCCTTATCAGGTCAACAAGGCCGACATGATCAAGAAGACCGCTGATCTGGTCAACGATAAAAAGATAGAAGGCATCTCCGATATCCGGGATGAATCCGACCGGAACGGAATGCGCATCGTATATGAATTGAAGCGCGATTCCATACCGAATGTGGTATTGAACAAGCTGTATAAGTACACGGCTCTACAGACCTCATTCTCAGTTAATAACATTGCTCTTGTAAAAGGAAGGCCTCAGCTCCTGAACCTCAAGGATATGATCCGCGAATTCGTGGAGCATAGACACGAGGTCGTGGTGAGAAGGACGCGCTACGAATTGCGTAAAGCAGAGGAGCGTGCCCACATCCTAGAGGGCTTGTTGATCGCCATCGACAATCTGGATGAAGTCATCGCATTGATCCGTTCTTCGGCCAATCCAGAAGAGGCCAAAGAGGGACTGATGAAACAGTTCGAGCTTTCGGAGATCCAGGCCAAGGCGATCTTGGATATGCGGCTCCAGAAACTCACCGGACTCGAGCGCGACAAGATCAGAGCCGAGTACGATGACCTGATGAAGACTATCGAGCGTCTGAAGTCCATTCTCGGAAATGAGGACCTACGGATGAGTATCATCAAAGAAGAACTCGAAGAGGTCAAGGAGAAATACGGAGACGAGCGTAAGACCCTTATCGAATACAGTGGAGCCGATTTCCGCATGGAGGATATGATCGCAGATGAGTCTGTGGTCATCACCATCTCCCATTTGGGCTATATCAAGCGGACCTCATTGACCGAGTACCGCACCCAATCACGCGGGGGTGTCGGTTCGCGGGGATCGACCACGCGTAACGAGGACTTCCTCGAACACCTCCTGCTGGCGACCAATCACAACTACATGCTCATCTTCACCAAGAAGGGTAAGTGCTTCTGGATGCGGGTGTTCGAGATTCCGGAAGGGTCCAAGACCTCCAAGGGTCGAGCCATTCAGAATCTACTGAATATAGAGTCGGATGACAGGATCATGGCCTATATCAATGTAAAGGACCTCAAGGATGAAGAAGTCTTGAACAGTCACTACATCATGATGGCCACCAAGAAAGGTGTGGTCAAGAAGACACAACTGGAAGCCTACTCCAGACCTCGTCAGAACGGTATCAATGCGATCACCATACGTGAAGGAGATGAGCTGCTGGAGGCTAAATTGACCAACGGGCAGAACGAAGTCCTGTTGGCGACAACGGCCGGACGTGCCATCCGATTCAATGAAAAGGATGTACGCTCGATGGGCAGAACGGCTTCTGGAGTCCGAGGTATCAGTCTCAGCGGACCAAAAGATGAAGTGGTAGGTATGATCTGTGTGGATGATCCCAACAAGACCGTGCTGGTGGTAAGTGAGAATGGATACGGAAAACGTACGTATCTGAACGATCCGGATGACGGTGAACCCATCTACCGTATCACCAAACGTGGAGGTAAAGGGGTGAAGACCCTGACCATCACCGATAAGACAGGTGCATTGATCGCCATCAAACAGGTGAGCGATGGGGATCAGTTGATGATCATCAACAAATCCGGTATTGCTATCCGATTGGATGTGGAAGAAATGCGCGTAATGGGAAGAGCCACGCAAGGTGTACGACTCATCAATCTGAAAGGGAAAGATGAGATCGCGGCTGTGGCCAAGATCGAGGTCGACCACCTGGAGAATGAGTTCAATGTGAGCCTGGATGAAGAAGGAACTGAAGGCGATGCCGAAGGCACCGAGGGAGTGGATGGAGAAACAGATTCACAGGAGAACCCAAGCCCAGACAGCGATACAGACAGTCCTGAGGATTCTGGCAAAGCTTTTGATAATGATGAGGTGGATGAATAATACGACCATCGCTAAATATTTGAAAATGAACCATTTGAAAAGAAATATCCTGACCGTGTTCTGCTTGACTGCCGGTCTGATGATCATGGCCCAGTCAAGTAAGGTAACCAATGCCAAATTCAGCTATGATGCGGCACTGGAGAAGATCATGGCAGAGGACTTTGCCGCTGCGGCTGAAGAGTTGGCAGAGGCCATCCAGGAGATCGAACCGGCCATCGCTCATGAGAAGACAGGCATGAAGGAGAAGACCTGGAGATACAGGGCAAACATCTATGAACTGGTCTCACGTCACCTCGACAAGCCTGAGATCGCTGCTGTCAGTGAAAATCCGGTTTCCCTCGCGGCAGAGAGTTATCAGAAAGCCATGGAGTTGGACTCCAAGGGCAATTATGAGATGGAGCATAAGCAGGGTCTCGCGGTCATGCAGAATCTGGCCATGAACACTGGGATCAATCGCTACAATGCGAATGATTATGCGGGAGCATTCCAGATGTTCGAGCAGTCTATGCTTCTCTCGGAGAGCATGGGCATCACCGATACACTGGCCATCTATAATGCCGCTCTTTCTGCTGACCGAGCAGATGATGATGCCAATGCCTTGAAATACTATCAACGCTCATTGGAAGCAGGTTTTGATGAGCCCGCCATCTTCAAGTTCATGTCTGAAATACACTTGGCAGCAGGTGATACTGCTGCCGCTGAACAGGCCATCTATGATGGTGTGGAGGCTTATCCAAGTGACCAAGGGCTTTTGATCGATATGGTGAATATCTACTTAGGCAAGGGTGAGATGGATAAGGCATTGGATTACCTGAATAGGACTTTGGCACAGGACCCTGAAAATCACGAATTGCAATATAATGTAGGTGCAGTGCTTGATAACACAGGCAATAAGGAAGAGGCAAGAGCAGCCTATAAAAAAGCCATCGAGCTGGAGCCTTCATACTTCGATGCAAACTACAACCTGGGTGCTAGCTACTTCAATGAAGCGGTAGAGATGATCAATGATGCGAATGCCATCCCTACCCACAAGGTAAAGGAATATCAAGCAGCAAAAGCAAAAGCCGATGATGTGATGACCAAGGCACTTCCTTACTTGGAAAAGGCCCATGAGCTCAGTCCCGAAGACAGATCGACAATGGTCTCGCTAGCTGAGATCTACGCGCGTACCAATCAGTTGGAGAAGCGGAAGGCGATCATGGCGAAGATGGGAGACTGATCACTAGCCATTAAGACTTTGAAAGGCGACCTCGGGTCGCCTTTTTTTATGGATCGAATTTGCTGATGAGATAGCCGTGGCTGATGGCCAATTCCTCTGCACTGAAGGCATCGAACTGAGGATGTACATCGACTTGCGCAAGTAATTCGAGTTCGCCTTCTCGAATGGATTCTTCCGTGATCGGGATATCCAATTCCTGGTACTTCTCTTTGTACTCCTTCCAACGAAGCCTGTTCTGAGGTTGGATGCTGTTATCGATCATATTCCAACGATCCGTGCTGAAACGCAGGAAATTGTAGATGGTGATGGAATGATCGAAATGGGCAAAATTATCGGAAAGGTCGATGAAGTGGCTCATCAGTCCATCTGCTTTCAAAACCCGTTTGAATTCCTTCAGAATATCGCTGAGGACGTTTGGATAGATATGCTCGAAGGTGTTGTTGGAACAGATGAAATCGAAGGAGCTCTCAGCCAGGCCAGTAGCTCGTGCATCGATAAGCAGTGTGGATAGTCAGATTTTCTCACACATCGCTTCGCGAGACAGCCTAGGGTCAGCAGTGATCTGTATGAGTTCTTCCCATCTGGCTTCATCGATGGAAGTCAGATAGGTATTTAATCGACCATCGGCTCTCCATTCCACCATCTTGTGAATGGCCGTCCGTAGGGAATCTGCAGTCAGCCAGGACTGTATATCCAGACTGGTGACCGATCCCAGCCCAGAGAGGTAGAATGAGATAGGGATGATCGGATACCAGCCAGTACCTAGTTCAAGAATTTCAAGGTCCCTATCAGTATCGAGATATGCTTGAGCATATCGGATATGATCAGATGCATGCTCTATCTTATAACCAAAATGCTCATCATCCAGATGGACCCCCTTGGTCACATATTTCTGAAAGACATGGTTGGCCTTTTCCGGATCGGGAAGAAAGGATAGTCCCTTCTGGACCAACGCCTTCAGATGCCACTTCCGTGGTCTGAGTTTGGATAGCTTATTCCGATGGGGGGGGGG
>JABDLZ010000164.1 GCA_013001705.1 Flavobacteriales bacterium | reverse complement strand
AGGTCAGACGGCCATCTATGGACTCAGCAGCATCGTTGCGCGATTGCTGAACTATCTCTTGACCCCTCTCTACACGTCCAAGAATGTATTCGACCCGGAGCAGTATGGGATCATCACCGAGATGTATGCCTATGTGGCTTTCTTGATCATCTTCTTGACCTATGGTCTGGAGACGGCCTTCTTCCGCTTTGCCAATCGGGAACCGAGTAAAAAGGAACTCATTTTCGCCACAGCGGCCAAGAGCCTCCTCACCACTTCCGCCATCTTCATGACCATGGCCACACTCTTCAGCGAAGAGATCGGTCGTGCGCTCCACTATCCCGATCATACCGAGTATGTCATTTGGTTCGCCATCATCGTAGGCTTGGATGCCATCGGCACCTTGCCTTTGGCCCGTCTGCGGCAGGAGAACAAAGCACTGCGTTTCGCATTCATCAATCTGGCCAATGTGACCATCAATATCGGTCTCAACTTGTTCTTCTTGGCCTACTGTCTGCCCAAATACCAGGCAGGTGAGGTGAATTGGTTGGTGTCCACCTTCTATGACCCGGAGATCGGAGTGGGCTATGTATTCATCGCCAATCTGATCGCCAGTGTGGTCAAATTCCTCCTACTCACCCCGTATCTCACACATATCAAAGGCTTCGACACGGGCCTTCTCAAGCAGATGTTGCGCTATGCTCTGCCTCTATTGGTAGTGGGTATCGGATGGTACATCAATGAGAATTTCGACCGTATCCTCCTCAAGTTCCTCCTATTCGAGGAAAAAGGTGAAGTGGCTACTATGGAACAAGTGGGGATCTACGGAGCGAATTACAAGCTCTCGATCGTCATCATGCTCTTCATCCAGGCCTTCCGCTACGCGGCCGATCCCTTCTACTTCGGTCGTCAAGGGAAGCCGGGTGCCGAGCAACTCTATGCGAGTATCATGAACTTCTTCATTCTTACCGTGTGCAGCATATTCCTATTGGTCACCCTCTATCTGGATCTGTTCAAATACTTCATTCCCAATGAGGCATACTGGGTAGGCTTGGGTATCGTCCCCATCCTGCTGATGGCCAACATATTCCAAGGCATCTATTACAATCTCTCCTTCTGGTATAAATTCATCGATAAGACCTCCTACGGGGCGGTGCTCGCCTTGATAGGTGCAGCGCTCACCTTGATACTGAACTTCATCTACATCCCGCAATACGGATATCAGGCATGTGCTTGGGTCACTTTTACCGCCTACGGGACTATCATGCTCCTGAGCTATTTCATCGGTCAACGATTCTACCCTATCCCCTATCAGATCGGGCGTATCCTATTCTACATCCTCTTTGCTTGGAGCATCTACATGGGATTCGAGATGGTCAAAGAGCATATGGGCTATAGCCGCTTTGCTCTAGCAGCCGTGCTGATCATCGGCTTTCTGGCGGTAGGGTATCTGCTCGAGCGCAAGAATCTCCGATTATTGCGGACTCTTTAATCCCCCTCCTATGATGGACCCTACCTATATCGTCAATCGCTCGTCCAATCCGCTACCGGCCTATGCCACCGTCCATTCGGCAGGTATGGATATACGCGCAGAACTCGAAGCACCCTTGACACTGAGTCCCATGCAACGCCATTTGGTCCCTACTGGATTGTACATGGCATTGCCTCCGGGCACTGAAGCCCAGATACGACCACGCAGTGGATTGGCGTTCAAGAAAGGGCTCACCGTCCTAAATGCACCCGGCACCATCGATGCCGACTATCGCGGGGAGGTAAAAGTGCTATTGATCAATCTTTCTGACGAGGAGGTGGTCATAGAACATGGTGACCGTATCGCTCAGATGGTATTGGCCAAGTATGAGCACTTCGTTTGGGAGGAAGTCGATTCGTTGGAAGAGAGCGAAAGAGGAGTCGGAGGCTTCGGCCATACCGGAGTCAAGTGAGCACCAGCAGACATCCACACAGACCTTTTGTCCTAACTTTATCCGCTTATCATCCATCAGGCACGCACTTTGTGAAGAATTATCCATGCTGAAGAAGACATCCTACATACTTCTGGTCCTGACCATTATCGCCTGTTCACCTACTGCACAGACCACCAAGTCATCGCGTGGATCCAAATCATCCGGCAAGGAGTTGACCGAGGCCCAACAGATGAAGTTGACCTCGCTCTTCATCGAAGCGCAGAAAGAACGCATGTTGGGCAATGTCTTCACCGCTGATAAGAAACTCAATGAATGTCTGCAGATCGACCCGGATAACCATGCGGTGATGTTCGACATCGCCAGTATTGCCAAAGAACAAGGTCTCGCTGGTAAAGCCCTCGAATTCGGAAAAAGGGCTTCTGCCGAGGACCCGGACAACATCTGGTACAAGGCTCTACTTGCAGATGTCTATCTCGACCTCAATGAATTCGAAGAGGCCGAGGCCATTTATGACCGTATCATCCAGGATCATCCGGAGGGATTCGATTACCTGTATGACCTATCGATGGTACGCTATCGAATGGGTGACTTGAATGGCTCCATCGAGGCATTGGATCAGATAGAGGAGCGTATGGGATTTGCTGAAGAGCTCTTTCAGCAGAAACACCTTCTCTACATGGAATCCGAGCAGGAGGATAAGGCCATAGAGGAGTTGGAAAAGGTCATTGAGAAGTATCCCAAGAATCCCACCTACCATGGCATGCTGGCCGAGGTCTATGAGAAACAGGGAGAGATGGACAAGGCGCTGGAGTACTATGAGAAGATATTGGAATTCGACCCGGACAATGGGATGGTGCAGCTGAGCCTCTACGAGTACTACACCAGACAGGGAGACTCACAGAAAGCCCAAGAAGCCATCGTCAAGGGATTCGGAGATGAACTCATCGACATAGACACCAAGATCGGCATCTTGCTCAACTACTATGAGATGAGCGAGAACGATATCTCGAGAAGGCAAGAAGCCCTCAGGCTCTGCGAACAATTGGTGGCCACCTATCCAGATGAGGCAAAGGCACATGCCATCCAAGGAGACTTCCTTTTGCGGGAGAATCGACTGGAAGAGGCGAGAGACGCCTTCCTACGCGCTGTAGACGAAGACCCTGACCGCCAGATCATCTGGTCACAGATCCTGGCCCTGGATTCTGAAATGCAGGACTATGAAGCGCTCAACGCCCACAGTGCTGAAGCTTTGGAGTTCTATCCGGCCAACCCGACCTTCTACCTACTCAATGGAATCTCCCACAACCAATTGGGCGACCATGAAGCAGCCATAGAAGCTCTGGAGGGAGGTAAAGAATTGGTCATCGATGACGATGCGTTGCTAGTAGATTTCTACTCGGCCATCGGGGATGCGTACCATCAACTCGAGCAGCATATGGAGTCCGATAAGGCTTTTGACAAGGCCATACGTATCGCTCCGGACAATGTGTATGTGCTCAACAACTACAGCTACTATCTCTCCTTGCGCAGAGCCAACTTGGAAAAGGCGGAGAGCATGGCCTTGAAGGCCAATGAGCTCTCTCCCGGTCAAGCTTCTTTTCAAGACACCTATGCCTGGGTGCTCTATCAGAATGGAAAGTATACCGATGCCCGTACCTGGATCGAGAAGGCCTTGTCCAATGGAGGAGCATTGAGCGGAGTCATACGCGAGCACTATGGCGATATCCTCTTCAAATTGGGAGAGACCGATCTGGCATTGGAAGAGTGGAAGAGCGCCAAATCCCTAGGAGACCATTCCGAATTTTTGAACGAGAAGATCGAAAAACAGACCTTGATCGAATGAGCTCAGGGCCGAACCATATCCTACGGTCTACCATTCTTACAGTATGCGCAGCCCTTCTTCTCAGCGCCTGTTCCAAACAGCGGGAGACTATAACGATAACTGGTCCAGCAACACCCAATTTCATCACCTCCAACATGGAGTCGCACATGTTGCAGTACGATTGGTTTGCGGCCAAGGTGACCACCGAGGTGGAGATGAAGGATCAGAAGATGAGCTTCAAGACCAATCTCCGCATGCGCAGGGATAGCATCATCTGGATGAGTATCTCCCCTGCTCTAGGTATCGAGGTCGCCCGCATGATCGTCACTCCAGACAGTGTCAAGTTCATAGATAAATGGAATGACAAATACTATCTCGGCACCCACGATTTCATCGAAGAGCGTGTCAATGTCGAGCTGGACTTCAGTATGTTGCAGGACCTTGCCATCGGCAATCCCATCCTCTATGATGCTGAAGAGCGATTCAAGGGATCCAAAGATGATGATGGCTATGTGTTGACCTCTCGCGCAAAGGCCAAGATCCGAAAGGTGGCCGGACTCAAATACACCAAGAAGAACGTAGAGGCCATGGAGGACACCGTGATCCTGGAGGTGGATGAGAAGCGCTATGACAAGGTGATGGAGAAATATGAGGATGACAATGATCTCATCGTCAAGCGCTATTGGGTGCATGCTGAGAATTTCAAAGTGGTACGCACCATCATCAATGACCTGCTCAACCTACGCTCCATACAGGCCGAGTATCATGACTTTGAGGCAGTAGAGGACCAACTGGTCCCTATGAAGATGAATTATGTCATGGCAGATACGGATCAACAGGCCTCATTCGTTATGGAATACTCCCGTGTAAAACTCGACCGCCCTACTACATTTCCCTTCACAATTCCTGAGAAATTCGTGAAGATCGAATAAGCCATGCGACTCCTTCTCTTTGTACTCTTCTGGGCCTCTTCACTCACCCTTTTCAGCCAGAGTAAAGAAGAACTCCAAAAACAACGCGATGCTATCGTGCAGGAGATCAAGTACACTTCTGATCTGATCGCTGAAGCCAAAAAGGCCCAGCAACTCACCCAATCGGAGATGGCCATTCTTGACAAGCAGATCGCCCTCCGTTCTCAATTGATACGCAGCATGCAACGCGAGATCAAAGGCCTGGAACGCACCATGGAGGCTAACAAAGCGCTGATCAAGGAGAAAGAGGAGCAATTGGCCAAACTCAAAAAGGAGTATGCCCAGCTCATCTATCTGGCCTATAAGCACAACAACTCCTATGACAAGATGCTATACATCTTCGCAGCGGATGATTTCTACCAGGCCTGGATGCGCTTGAGACATCTCAAGGATGTGGCCCGCTATCGAGAGGATCAAGGTGTAGAGATCGTCAACACCAAAGAGATCCTGGCCGAGAAGAATCGAGAACTCCAAGCGCAACGTACAGAGAAACAGGCCCTATTGAGCGAGCAGAAATCAGCTCAAGAAGAATTGGATAAGGATAAGCGGGCCAAGGAGCAGAACCTCCTCGCTCTGCGTGAGGATGAACAGGATCTGAAAAAGAAACTCAAAACACAGGAGAAGAAACAAAAGGACCTGAGCAAGGCCATCGAGCGGCTTATCGCAGAAGAATTACGGAAGAATACACCTAAAGGTGGCGACCGATATGCCTTGACCCCTGAGGAGCGATTGAGTTCGGAATATTTCTCCAATAACAAAGGCAAATTGCCTTGGCCTGTTGAGCGCGGAGTCATCACAGGTTCCTTCGGGACGCATGCCCACCCGGTGCTTCCCGGTATACAGGTCACCAATAATGGGATCGATATCACCACTGAGAAGAATGCCATGGTGCGCACCATCTTCGAAGGTGAAGTGAGTGGCATCATCGAAATTCCCGGCAATGGTATGGCCGTAGTGGTCAAGCACGGGGGCTACCGCACAGTCTATTCCAATCTGAGAGAAGTGATGGTAAGCAAAGGGCAGCATGTGGATACCAAACAGGCCGTAGGTGTCCTGATGGACGAGGGCAACTCATCCATGGCACACATGGAGATATGGCAGGTGACCTCATCGGGTATGAAGAAGCTGAATCCATCGCAATGGATCGCGAGATAGTACGACATGCATCCGCTGTAGAATAGCTATCTTTGACCTTCCTTTTAAAACACAGGACATGCCCATTCTCACAGTGCTCCTAGGAATGATCGGCCCATGGCAGATCGTATTGATCGTAGCTGTCGTACTTCTCCTTTTCGGAGGACGTAAGATCCCTGAACTCATGCGTGGCCTCGGCCAGGGCATGAAGGAATTCAAGGATGCCACCAAAGGAGACGAAGAGAAAAAAGAGTCCTGATAGCTCACCATGGAGTATACGCGTATCGCGGATGTCCAAGCTGACATCCGAGCGGGTAAGACCACCCTCCCTCATCTTGTCGACCACTATCTCTCTCAGATCTCTGCCAAGGAGGATCTCAATGTGTTCTTGGAAGTCTGGGATGAAGAATCTCGCGCTCAGGCAGCAGAGATCCAGCAAAAGATAGACGATGGTACCGCTGGCCGATTGGCTGGAGCAGTCATCGCCATCAAGGATAATCTCTGTGTCAAGGACCATAAGGTATCGGCAGCTTCACAGATTCTCGGTGGATTCGAATCCATCTATACCGCTACAGCGGTCCAGAGACTCTTGGATGAGGACGCCATCCTCATCGGCCGAACGAATTGTGATGAATTCGCCATGGGCAGTTCCAATGAGAACTCGGCCTATGGACCGGTGAAAAACCCACTGGATGAGAGCAAAGTACCTGGAGGATCATCTGGTGGGAGTGCCGCAGCCGTAGCAGCTGATATGTGCATCGCTTCCCTAGGATCAGACACCGGAGGGAGCATCCGGCAACCGGCCTCATTCTGCGGGGTAGTGGGTCTCAAACCGACTTATGGTCGCATCTCACGCTATGGTCTCATCGCCTATGCGAGCTCTTTCGATCAGATCGGTCCTTTTACCCATAGTGTGGATGATGCCGTACTTCTTACCAGTATCATGGCCGGTAAGGATGCCCATGACAGTACCAGTTCTTCTCAAGAAGTAGAGGCCTTCGAACCTAGTGACCATAAAATGCGCATCGCATATATCTCTGAATGCTTGGATTCCAAGGGAATTTCAGATGAGGTCAAAGAGGATTTCCAGAAGAAAATAGATGCACTCCAGGCACAAGGGCATACCGTGGAACCGGTCTCATTCGACCTTCTGGACCACATGATACCCGCCTATTATGTGCTCACGACTGCCGAGGCCTCCAGTAACCTGGCCCGATTCGATGGCATACACTACGGCTATCGCAGTGAAAAGGCCACCGACATCGACAGCACCTATCTGTATAGCCGCAGCGAGGGATTCGGTGCGGAAGTGCAGCGGAGGATCATGCTCGGCACATTCGTTCTGAGTGCGGGATACTATGACGCCTATTACTCCAAGGCACAGAAGGTCAGGCGTATCGTCCAAGACCGTACGGAAAAGATCTTCGAGCAGTACGATCTATTGATGACCCCGACAGCGCCTTCTTCAGCATTTGGTCTGGACAGCGTAAAGGACCCCATTGCTATGTACTTGCAGGATATTTTCACCGTTCAGTCCAACTTGGCCGGAATACCGGCCATCTCGCTTCCGCTTATGCAGGATAAGGGGCTTCCGGTAGGGCTTCAGTTCATGGCTCCACGCTTTGAAGAGAACCGTTTGTACGAAATTTCCGTACAAATGTTGGGATACACTGCCCAAGATGCTTGAAATAGCACAGAATAATTCCGTGCAAGAAGCGTTTTTGGGAGGCGATATCCACTGTGAAAAACGAGATCATTGTGTATCTACTTTTACACATAGAAGTGATATCATTGACCTCCCTGAAGCGATGAAACAATACACACTCATATCGGTCTTCCTACTAATGTGTTTTGGCTACCAGGCACAGGACACAACGGCATCAACTGTTGCTACAGACTTGGACACGACTGTCATCGTCTTGGATACGGTAAGCGACCGTTTGGATGAACTACGGATAGTCCCTAGAGATACTACAGTATATCATACCGCAGCTCAGGTAGATAGTTTGGCCATGGGCCAGACCGAATTCTTGGCCATACCGGACAGTGTTTTCATCGCACGACTGGAAAAACTCGATGCAGAATCGCCTTTTGCCTTGGATTACAATCGCCATGTACGTGGCATCTTGAGAGCCTATCTAGGTAAGAACTCCAAGCTGACCGCCCGTGTGCTCGGTCTGTCAGAGATGTATTATCCCATGTTCGAGGAAGTATTGGATAGAGAAGGCCTCCCACTGGAACTCAAACACCTGGCGGTTGTGGAATCGGCATTGCGCCCCACTGCACGGTCCAGAGCGGGAGCCACCGGTCTCTGGCAGTTCATGTACGGTACGGCCAAAGAGAACGGTCTGACCATCACTTCTTATCTGGATGAAAGGAAATCACCGATAGCCTCTACAGAAGCAGCATGTAAATATCTCACGACTCTGTACAAACGCTACAACGATTGGAATCTGGCCTTGGCCGCATACAACAGTGGACCGGGTAATGTAAATAAGGCCATCAGACGGGCCGGAGGTAAGAAGGACTACTGGGAGATCTGGAGATTTTTACCACGTGAGACGCGTGGCTATGTACCGGCTTTCATCGCTGTGAACTACGTGATGAACTACTATGAGGATCACGGAATCCGACCTATAGAGCCTCAGTTCACCTACGGAGAGTGTGATACGATCACGGTCTATCACGCCATGGATTTCGACCAGATCAGTCATTTCACCGGGACGGACATAGACAATCTACGCTGGCTCAACCCGCAGTATCATCGCGACTATATCCCAAAACGGGACGGTGGAATGCCGCTCGTATTGCCTATCAAGGATATCGGGGATTTCATGGCCAATGAGGAGAAGATCAGAGAATACAAGAAGCCCAAAGTCTCTCCAAGCCCTGCGGCTAAGGCCTATGCTTCACGCAAGACCCAATCGAATTACTACTCGACAGAAGGTTTGGTAAAAGAGGTCTACACAGTCAAGAGCGGTGACGTGATCGGAGTGATCGCTGACCGCTACGGAGTCGGCTTGAGCAAGTTGCGCTACTGGAATGGGATATCCGGATCACGTATCTATCCCGGTCAAAAATTGGTCATCTACCGCAAGCCGGGGCACAAGGTGAGTGCTCCATCTCAGGCAACAGCTGCTAAAAAGATACCATTGGACCCCAATGCGCGTTATCATACCATCAGACCAGGAGATACCCTTTGGGACATTGCCAAACTGTATGAAGGGGTTTCTGTCAACCAGATAAAACAATGGAACTCTCATCTGAACTTCAAGCGTCTCAAACCCGGTCAAAAAGTGCGGGTCTCAGGCTGACGCTATTCCTTTCTGTATTCCTTGTATTGGCCTCTTCCTGTGATGAAGGAGAGAAAGTATTACCCGCCTTCAGCGGACAAGCTTCTGAAGTGGTCATCGTCATGAAGGATGTCCATTGGAATGGAGATGCCGGACGATTGATGAAGGAAATGCTCTATACCGCATTCCCCTATCTCCCCCAGGCCGAACCTTCATTCGATATCATCCACCAGACTCCCAAAGATCTATCATACAATCTCAGGCTGCATCGTAATCTCATTTTCGTGGATATCGAGGACAATGCCCGAAACTCCCCTACACGTGCTGTGCGCAAGGAGAGTCAGTGGTCCAAAGGTCAGGTGGTCTATACCTTCCACTCTCTGGATGAGCAGGGCTTCATCGAGAAATTCAAAGAGGTGGGAACAACGGTCTTGGATGATATCCGTAGGCAGGATAGGAAGCGACATCAAGACTACCTGCGCAAGGTGGAACACGCCCTTATAGGTAAGCAATTGCAGGATGAGATGGGGCTGGACCTACTGGTACATCAAGAGTATAAACTCCACACGATCAGTAAGGACTTCGCATGGATGACCCGCGAGCGCATCCAGTATCTCAGCGGTGTAGGACATGATGTGGTACAAGGCATTGCCATCTACGTCAGACCCTATACGAGCGATAGCATATTCGATCCTGAGTCGTTGATGGAATATCGCAATGAACGACTGGCCGATCATGTAATCAGCCGATACGATGAACCTATGCGGGTAGAGCCCCTGATTCCCCCTTCGTATGAGCAGGTCGAATTCGGTGAGAACTATGCTATCGAAGGACGAGGACTCTGGCGCATGGAGCGTCCCATCATGGGCGGACCCTACGTGAGTCTCACCGTGGTGGATGAAGAAAATGCGCGAGTGATCACCGTAGATGGCTATGTCTTCGCGCCCAAATTCGACAAACGCAACTATCTCCTCGATGTAGAGGCCATCGTCTATTCGCTGGATTTCTGACCTATCCTTCTGAATTCCAAAGCCTTCTGACTGTATATCCTGTTGATAACAAAATATGTCCATTTCGATGGATCGACTTGGACTCTGGCGTACTTTCAGATACATGGTCACCGAGGATATTTCCATCTACTTCCACAAGCATTGCCGCTTCCGATTCCGGGGTGGGAAAGAGGCCTATGGGGTGATCTGGGAGAACAAAGGAGCCTTGGTATTCAGCAGCAAGGAGCTTCACTCGCGCTATAAGGATGATCCTGATTTTCCAGAGAGCGATGCCGTGCTACCCATCGATAGTGATGACGTACTCATGGCCGAGGTCATCTCCTGATTCCCCTGCGGTAGAACCCTCCTCTCTTGGCTGACCCCTTCTTTTCTTCTTCCTCTTCTTCAGGTAGTTTGGACCAGATGCGCGTGTTGAGATCCAATTCTTCGACCAGACTGATGGCCAGCATCATATCGTCATGGTATTCCCGAGTGGCCTCTTTATCGATGATCGACCGGAAGATGCTCGGTTCAAAGAATTCTTTGGATATAGGTATCGCAACATAGACTTTGGAATCCTTGAAGGATAAGGAAGGTGAGACCTCGTGCTTCTCAGCATAGAGGAAGATACGCTCCATGAGCTTGGGAGAAAGGATATAGCGCGCTTCTACCTGATCGCTGGAATAGACGGCAAAGCGCTTCTCGAAATCCACATTCTCCATCTGCACCAATTCATCACGGGTGAAGTTGAGTTTCTGCAATTGCTGGCCCATGTTCCCCAAGAATCGTTCAGCTAGATCAGGGACGATCACCGTTCGGTGCTGAGTGAACTTATTGAGATCGGCACGGAAGAACAAGCCTTTGAATTGGGTTTGTAGTTGCTTTCTCCCTTTACTATCCTCCCGGTATACTTGGCTATGCACTTCTGAAAAAGCGAACTCGGTCTGATCGAGCTGACCGCTGAAGAGGTCTTCTCCGCGATATCTATCGGGACGCTCGGTGTAGATGCCACAACTGATGAATTCACTCTTCTTGATACTGCCATATCCGCTATATCTGAGCTCTTTGTCGATATGCCTGAGGATGGCCCGTATGATGCGGTTCTTGAATTCGGAGCGATATTCCCTGGAGGCCTTGGTCTTGAACCAAGTGAAGAGTCCTATCCCCGTGATACCGGCCAGGATCAGTGATTGTATGCCCAGGTTAGGAAGGATAGCGATCAGTCCTACGGCCAAGGCTCCCAGACCGATGGTAGGGTACAGAAGGGTGCTTTTTATCTGCTTACGCTCTACTTCGAGTTCACGAAGAGCGGGTAGCAGCTCGCGTTCATAATAAGCATCGAAGGATTCCTTATGGACCTCTTCTTCCTCCAAGAGGATCAGCTATTGAAGAGCTCTTTGGCAGAGATATTCTTGCGCTCTTCTTCTGGGATCTCAATGAACAAGCGAGGTGTGTATCCCATACTGCGCGCCATGATGTTGGTAGGGAATTGCTCCAGTCCGTTGTTGTAGTCCTTTACAGCAGCATTGTAGGTCCTACGGGAGGCAGAGAGTTGCTCTTCCACTTCATTCCAAGCGGCTTGAAGCTGCAAGAAATTCTTAGATGCCTTGAGATCCGGATAGTTTTCTACTTGCAGCATCAATCCCCGTCCCAATCGGTTGACCTTGTTGGCGATCTCTATCTGTTGCTCGGGACTCAATCCTCCACTCATGGCCCGGGTACGTAGCTCGGTCAGCTGTACCAAGGTCTCCCTCTCGTGTTTCATGTAGGCTTTGACCGTCTCTACCAGATTGGGGATGAGGTCGTAGCGTTTCTTGAGTTGAACATCGATATCGCTCAATGCTTGATCGACCGTGTTCTTCCGATTGACCAGGTTGTTGTAAAGCAGGATTCCGATCAGGATCGGAAGTGCGATGATCACGAGGGCGACTATGGCAGCCATGTTTAAATGGGGTATTGGTTAAGAAAGCACTTAAGACAGCGCTTCCAGGTCGAAGGTGTAGTCTTCCATGATCTGGTTGACCAGAAGACGCTTGCAGGCATCATCCACTTTTTCTCGAGCGACTCCCTCATCAGGGGCTTCTATCTCCAAGGTGATGTGCTTTCCTATGCGGACATTCTCGATCTCACTCAGACCCAGTTTATCCATGTTGCTACTTACAGCTTTCCCTTGAGGATCCAATAAGGCCGCTTGGGGCATGATGTCTATCTCAGCTTTGAATTTCATTCCGTGAAGTGATGTTTCGTAGAAGCGATAAAAGTAGATATAAAACGATGATGAAAGGGACGGCCGAGAACTGCAGCCATACGAAGAGTAAGGCAGCCACTGCTATGAACAACAATTGCCATCGGCTCCGCGGACGATCCCCTCTATCTGCCTTCATAGAAAGCAATCGCACATCACTGACCATCAAAAGACCCAGGACCATGGAGGCGACAGCCAGGACGATAGGCTGACCCAGTATGTGCACATGGGATTCATGCACTGAAGAAAGAGGAATGGACAACCAGAACAAGGCATTGGCCGGGGTAGGTAGACCCTTGAAGTCCAATGCCTGACTCACGTCCAGATTGAATTTGGCCAGTCGCAAGGCCGAACAGGCCACCATGACCAATGGCACGAAAGGAAGCACCTGCTCCCATCCGACCAACTGGATATCACCTGACTCCATATATATGCTCCTTAACATGAGTTCACGGGCAATAAGCGCAGGAGCCACACCGAAGGTGACCATATCGGCCAGGCTGTCCAATTGTTTCCCGATCTCAGAACTCACTCCCAACATGCGTGCGACCATACCATCCAGCAGATCGAAAGCTGCTCCTACAGCTATAAGGATAGCAGCCGGATAAATGGACCCATCAGCTAGAAAAATGATGGCAACTACGCCTGCCAAAAGGTTGAGCAGTGTTATGCTATTGGGAATGTGGCGTTTCACAGAGCGAATGTAGGACTATGCGGATTCTTGGATCAGAATCCCACTCCTACCCCACCGCGTATGACGATGCCGTTGTAGAAAGAGTCTGGATCCTCGATGACATCATAGAGTGCCATGAAGCTGATATATACCCGATCAGCTATCCGCTGGCGATATCCACCCCCGACCAATAAGGCTGGGAAGGAGGTCTTGAATTCCAGATCTTCTCCATTAGAGACCTTGACCCTTTCCTTGATGGTCAGGTGTTCGAATTCTGCATGGGCGAATAACTCAGGTAAGGGATAGAAGCGATTGAAGACCCGCGGACCGTGATAGTTGATGGATACATTACTATTCCCTTGATAGATGTACGTATAACCGAGTCCTGCCACATATCGATCAGAAACCTTGTACCCTATCAATGGAGTACCTCCTATCGCTGTAAAATTATTGCTGAAGCTCAGCACCACATCCCCACCGAATACCAGCCGGTCTTTAAAAGGAGGTTTGTCCTTCTCTTCTTGCGCATGGAGGCAAAAGCTGCTCATCATTAGGATGAATACAATGGAAAGTGAGTAACGCATCATGGGTCGAATTTACAGCAATACGCATCCAAGGCCGTGCCATCCTACTCATGCGAGCGATTGGAATGCAATTTTTTAAGCAATTGATAGTTAAATGGATGCACGTCCACGCCCTGTGTTCTCAAGCATAAACGATAATTTTACCTGATATGTCCCTCCGTATCCTTTACATGCTCCTATGTGGGTCTTTGATCATGTCCACCACGAGTGGCCAATCGCAGACCCGGAAATACTCCAATGAGTTCCTGGCCATAGGCGTGGGAGCCCGAGCACTGGGTATGTCAGGCACACAGGTGGCCTTGGTCAATGATCTGACATCCAGCTATTGGAATCCGGCCGGGCTACTAGGTGTAGAGGCCGATCTACAAGTGGGAGCCATGCATGCCGAGTATTTCGCAGGTATCGCCAAATACGACTATGCTGGTTTTGCCAAAGGACTCAATGAGGATGAGGCCATCGGTTTCAGCTTCATTCGATTCGGGGTGGATGATATCCCTAACACGACCGAACTGATCGATGCCAATGGCCAGATAGACTATGATCGTGTGACACGATTCTCAGCTGCCGACTATGCCTTTATATTCTCCTATGCACGCAAATTGGGCGAAGGACTTCAGGCCGGGGCCAATGCCAAGGTCATCCATCGGGTAGTAGGGGATTTCGGAAAGAGTTGGGGATTCGGCCTGGATGCCGGTGTTCAGTACCATAAGGATCAGTGGTTGCTCGGTGCCATGCTCCGCGATGTCACGACCACGGTCAATGCTTGGAGCTATTCCCTCGATGAGGCCACTATGAATGCCTTTGCCATCACCGGGAATGAGATCCCTACCAATTCGACCGAGATCACCTTGCCCAAGCTCATCATCGGGGCGGCTCGCGAGTTCGATATCAATGACAATCTGGATATCACAGCTGCATTCGACATGGATGTGACGACCGATGGACAGCGGAATGTATTGCTCAGTGCCGACCCGATCAGTGTGGATCCCCATCTGGGAGTCGAGGTAGGTCTCAAGGACTTGATATACGTTCGTGCGGGAGCCGGGAACATCCAGCGTGTGAAGGATATCGAAGGAAGTGAAGAACTCATCTTCCAACCGAATTTCGGCATAGGGGTGCGACTCAATAATATCTCCCTAGACTATGCACTCACCGATATAGGTGATCAGTCTGCAGCACTCTACAGCAATATCTTCTCTTTACGATTGGATATCTATAAACAGGTGAATTGACTTGAGAAAACTATTGACCATAGGGTTGCTCACTGTGATCGGTGGGCTTGCAGCACAGCCGTATGGCAATGAATGGATCGACTACGATCAAGCCTACTTCCGGGTAGATGTCTATGAGACGGGCATCTATCGATTGTCTTATGATGCGATGGTGGATGCAGGTGTTCCTCTGACACAAGTGTCGAGCGAGCAGTTTGCCATGTACGCCCGCGAAGAATCCATACCTATCCATGTCGAAGATGGTGGAGACGGGCAGATCGGTCCCGATGATTACATCGAATTCTTCGGAGAGGGGAATGATGGCTGGCTGGACTCTCTGCTGTATACCGATCCCAGCCTGATGGCCAATCCATATTTCAGCCTTGTAAATGATACTATCCACTACTTCCTTACTTGGACCGATACAGGAGATAATGATAGGATGGAATTGGAGAATGATATCCAATTCTTCAATTACCTCAGCCCGGAATATGTTCTTCGGGATGTACGTGTAGAACAGCACTCACAGTACAGTTTCGGTCGGTTGCTGGCCTTCAACAACAACATCCCGGATTATGTGGAAGGAGAAGGATGGATGGGGAATCGATTCGGGCTCGGGACTTCATCGGTCTCACAGCTGATCACGCTCAATACCACCAATGCATTTACAGGAATTGCACCATCGGCCCAAGGGCGCAGCGTCTTTGCCAGTGCCAATAATGCTGTAGTAGTGGGAGACAATCACCACATACGCGTCTACCGTGGGCCCAATAACAATGTGCAACTAGGCGATTTCGTCTTCTTGGGATATGAATTGAATAGTGTGGACTTCACTATTCCCAGCAGTCAAATGGATGAAGAGACTTTCATCAACCACGTGGTTATCAATGACCTCAATACGACCTCCGATCAATTCCGAGTAGGCTACACGGAGATACGCTACTCCCATACCAAGGATGTCAGTGATTTGGAGAGGATAGATATCCGCGTGCCTTCCAATCCCAGTCAGGACAAATACCACCTAGACCTGAGTGGTGTGGATCTGGAGAACCCCATCGTCTATTCCTTTGGTCCCGATCAATACCGTATCCAGAGTGTTCTGACCGACCAGAACTTGGACCTGATCATACCGGATCAAGGATCTTATTCTCGCGTATTCATCGTGGATGAATCAGAGGTCATACCTGCCAGCATCGAAGCCGCGGGAAACAACGGTCAGTTCACCGATTATTCTGCACTCACTCCTGATTCAGCATTCATCATCATCCACCATCCCCACTTCACCGAAGCGGTGCAATCCTATGCTGCGTACCGCACCAATAGCGATCAAGATGCCGTGCTGGTCGATGTGGTAGAACTCTATGACCAATTCGGAGGTGGAATAGAAAAGCATTTCTTATCCATCCGTAGATTCTGTGATCTCGCCTTGGATGCCTGGCCCGAAGCACCCGGTCATCTCTTCTTGGTGGGAAAGTCCATCTTTCTAGAACCCCAGAATGGCTATCAAGGCGCAAGGAAGGATCCCGAACTCTTCTCGCAGAATCTTCTTCCTTCTTTCGGCAGCCCTGGAAGTGACATACTCTTCACGAGTGGGCTACAAGGACTGGAGGTGACTCCAGCTATTCCAACCGGAAGACTGAGTGCGATCACTCCAGAAGAAGTGACGGCCTATCTGAACAAGATCATCTACAATGAATCCCGCGATCCCGCTGCGTGGATGAAGAATGTATTACACTTCGGAGGAGGTACCACAGAACCCGAACAGAATGCATTCGCCAGCTATCTGAACAATTACGAGGCGATCATCGAGGATACCTGTTTTGGTGGCTACGTACACACTTTCCTCAAAGAGAGTTCCCTGCCCATTGTGGTCAATCTCTCGGATAGTATCTCAGGAGTCATCGAAGAAGGCGTTTCGATATTGACCTTCTTCGGACACGCTGGAGGTGGACAGTTCGATCAGAGTATCGATGAACCGGAGAATCTGGAATGGGGTGCGCACCCGGTGGTCATCGTCAACAGTTGCTTCTCTGGCGACATCCACCAGCCCGGTCATCTGAGTACGAGTGAGGATTATGTGATACAGAACGGGAAAGGAGCCATCGGTTTCATCGCCTCGGTGCAGCAGGGCTTCGAGGGATTCTTGAATGCCATCAGCACGGAACTCTACAAGCAGATCAGCAGGAAGAATTACGGTAAGTCGATCGGATATCTCATGCAACAGACCATCGATAGTCTTTCTGATGCGGGATTCACTCAGAGTGAAGCCCGTGCTTCTCTATTGATGAATCTCTTGGAAGGAGACCCGGCCACGACCATTTTCTCTCCAGCCAAACCGGATCTCAGTATCGATGCGAGTTCCATCTCTTTCTCACCCGAAGTGATCACCCCATTGGTAGACAGTATTGAAGTCCGCATCGTCTTGACCAACATAGGTAAAGCGACCACGGAGACTTTCCAAGTAGGGTTGATACGCACTTATCCGAATGGAACGGAGGTGCCGTATGGAATGAACGTGGATGGGTTGAATTTCAGGGATACCATCGTATTCAAGATACCTTCGGATTTCTCCAATGCCTTCGGGATCAACACCTTCCAAGTACAGGTGGACCTACCGAGCAATGTGGTCCCCGAGCTGGACAATTTCTTCAACAACTCCCTTACTGCCACCTTACCCATCACCGATGGAGGGGTCTTCCCGGTCATCCCCTATACCTATTCCATCATTCCTGACAATACCGTCACCTTGAAGGCCAGTACAGGAAATCCATTCATCGAAGAGAGGGAGTACCGCCTGCAATTGGATACGACCGACCTCTACGATTCACCCCTCTTCCAGCAGCACTCCATCACCCAGAGTGGAGGGGTATTGCAATGGGAAGTACCTATCACCTTGAGCGATAGTACGGTCTATTACTGGCGTGTGGCAGAATGGGCCGATGATCCGGAAGAAGTAGAATGGCAAGAGAGTTCCTTCCAATACATCCCCGATCGCATAGGCTGGGGACAAAGCCACTATTTCCAGTTCAAAGAGGACCGGTTCAACAACCTCATCTACGACCGCCCTGAGAGGGAATTCGACTTTCTCTCCGGCACCAAATTGCTCAGCTGTGAGGTCTATGGGGATTCATACGACCTGAATCAGTCCTCCCAGTATTTCATCGATTTCCAGTCCATGGAGTACAATGGCTGTACAACTATCGAGGCTTTTCACGTTGCAGTGATCGACCCCATCACACTGGAGCCTTGGGGCAATCGATACGATGGTCAGAATCCCGATAATTTCTTCGGAAATGCCAACGATGATGGCTCTTGCCGAAATAGGGTGGAGCGATACTTCATCTTCAGACAGAACAGTGAAGAACAGATGGCTGCCTTCCAGAACATGATCGAGAATGAGATTCCAGATGGCCACTATGTGCTAATCTATTCCTGGTTGCATTCCCGTCCGAGTTGGTTGGTCAATACTTTCCCCGATGCGGCACCCTTCTTCACTGATTTCGGAGCTGAGCAGGTAGCCGGCATCGAAAGCGATGTGCCTTTCATCACCATCGGGGTAAAGGGCGACCCATCGCAGACCATCGAAATAGTGGGAGATACACTGAACAGTTTCATAGAGTTGGATTTCGATATGCCGGTCACAGGGAACAGTGGGCGTATGAGTACGCCTCGCATCGGTCCTGCTGTATCGTGGGATGCTCTTTACTGGGAGGGGCACCGCTATGACCCCAGTGATAGTGCCACAGTGAGCATCCTGGGCATCAATGCCCAAGGAGCCGAAGAGCTCATACCCGGAGCCAATTTCGATATCACCCTCGGTGAGGTCACCGACCTGGACCTGATCGTGGATGCTGCACAGTACCCCTTCATCCGTCTGCAGGCCGATTTCTACGACCCTCAAGAACTGGACCCCATCCAGCTCGATCGCTGGCAGCTGCTCTACGCCCCGGTGCCTGAAGCTGCGCTCAATCCCTCCGTGGCCTTCTCATTCCACAATGACACCATACAAGAGGGTGAGATGATCGAACTGGTGCACACGGTGGAGAATATCTCATCGCTGGATATGGACAGTCTGCTCGTCAGGTATTGGATAGAAGATGCCAATAATGAGATCACCGAGATCCCTTACCCACGTCAAGGTCCGCTACTGACCGGGGCTGTATTGACCGATACCATCAGCTACCCATCCACGGGTCTACAAGGGGTCAACACGCTATGGGTGGAGGTCAACCCCATCGTTCCTGCTACGGGTGAGTATGATCAACTGGAGCAATATCACTTCAATAATCTGGGTCAGATCCGCTTCATGGTGGAGAAAGACCGTATCAACCCCATACTGGATGTCACCTTCGATGGCGCCCACATACTGGATGGAGACCTCATCTCAGCCCGCCCTGAGATACTCATCCGATTGGACGATGAAAATCCATACCTCCTCATGGATGAACCCACCGATACGGCCTTCTTCAGTGTATTCCTTACCGATCCCTTCGGCACTCAGCGCAGGGTCTATTTCACGGATGGACAGGGAAATGAGACCATGACCTTTGTCCCGGCCAGTGGAGAGAGCAATATCTCGGATATCCTCTTCCGCCCCGACCTGGAGTTCGATGGGCGGTATTCTTTGCTAGTCATCGCTTCTGACAAGAGCGGGAATGCTTCAGGGAATGTCAACTACCGCATAGGCTTCGAAGTAGATCATCAGTCCAGCATCACCGAAGTGCTCAACTATCCCAATCCATTCACCACGAGTACACGCTTTGTCTTCACGCTCACCGGTGTGGAGGTCCCCGATCAGATCAAGATCCAGATCATGACTGTCACCGGCAAGGTGGTACGGGAGGTCTTCAAGGAAGAACTGGGCGACATCCGCATCGGGCGCAACATCACCGACTTTGCCTGGGACGGCACCGATCAGTATGGCGATCGACTCGCCAATGGGGTCTATCTCTATCGCGTCATCGTCAAGGATCAAGGAATGGATGTCGATGTGCGGGCTACCGCGGCTTCTACCTTCTTCAAGAAAGGATTTGGGAAGATGTATCTGATGAGGTGAGGGATATCGGGGTTCTGACCCTCGGCAAGCTCGGGGTGACGGGTTCTGGGTTCTGGGTTCTGGGTTCTGGGTTCTGAGAAATATCATTCATCATTCTGAATTCCTAATTCCGCATTCTTTATTCATTATTCTGCATTCTCAATTAGCTTACTAGTTTCGAATCCCGTATGTCCATCCTACGCAAGCCCATCGTCCTGAGCATTCTGAGCGGTATCCTGCTCACTTTGAGTTGGCCGGCCATCGGAGGGATGACCTTTTTGATCTTCGGGGCATTCATCCCCATGCTTCTGATGGAGGATGAGCTGTATCAGCGTAGGCATTCCATCCATTCCAAGCGCATCTTCTTTATCGCCTTTGTGGGCTTTTTCCTCTGGAATCTGGGCACCACCTATTTCATTCTCTATATCCGCGAGCCGGATGTCCCGCCTATTCAGCAGACCATCGCTCGTATCACGGCTGCGGGTCTGACCTATGTGCTCAATTCAGCCTTCATGGCCATCGTATTCTGGCTCTTCCATCTCACCCGAAGAAATGTAGGGGGCGTGGCCGGCTATGCCGCCTTGGTGCTGTATTGGATGAGTTTCGAGTATATCCATATGCAATGGTCCATCAATTGGCCCTGGCTCAATCTGGGAAATGTCTTTGCACAGGACGTGCAGTATGTACAGTGGTATGAGCACACAGGCAGTCCTGGAGGCACTCTGTGGATACTACTGGTCAATCTTACCCTTTTCACCGCGATAAAGGCCCGCTGGCAAGGGCGCAAGGCCCGGAGTATGCGTATG
>JABDLZ010000163.1 GCA_013001705.1 Flavobacteriales bacterium | reverse complement strand
TACTCACCCGATACCGACAGCCGATTCATGGCCGGGATAGCGATGAATGAAGTAGGGGATATCTCCCTTTTCTATAATGTCACCAGTTCATCCACCTTCCCAGGTATACGCTATACCGGACGCTTGGCCAATGACCCACTGGGTCAGATGACACTGGCCGAAGTTTCTATCGTGGAGGGAAGCGGTTCCAATGGAAGCAACCGCTATGGGGACTATAATTCACTGGATGTCGATCCTACAGATGGGATCACCTTCTGGGGGACAAGCAATTACAACCCGAGCAGCGATTGGTCTACGCGTATTGCAGCGTATTCCTTCTCCGCTTTGAATTGTACGGCACCTACCGTCACTTCTTCGGTAGTAGAGAACTGCAGCACCGGTGAATTCGATGCATCGATCAATATCGGTGCTGATGGCGATACCACCTTCTATAATGTGACCGTCTTTTCGGAGACCGACACCACCTTCTATCCTTTGGTGGCACCCGGTGATCTGGCTATCGGGACCTATGCCATCGGTTCATTTGTGGATGTGCTGGTCGAGTATCCTGGAGATCCGGCCTGTAACCGAGCTATCTCCGGCATCACCGCTGACGGCACTTCCTGCTGCACGGCTCCTACAGTGGCTGTGACCACTACTCCGGATTGTGATAATGGCATATTCGACATCACCATTGTTATCGGTGACGATGGCGATGCACCGGATTACGATGTATTCACCACCGTGGATGGCACCGCCACCTTCATCGGGAATTATGGAGTGGGAGAACACTCTCTAGGAAATTACCCACTCGGGCAAGAAGTCGCTATCACGATAGAGCACACAGGCTTTGCCTATTGCGACCAGACCATTGCCGGTGTGACCGAGAGCGCTATTTGTAACGATGAGTGCAGTGGAGCCCTGCCAATCGCCTGCGGTGGTACAGTGAGCGGCACCACCATCGGGGCCAACGTGGAGTCTCCCGATCCCGGCTTTTGTGGGACATCTGCCGGCACAGGAGGAGGCGTATGGTATCGCTTTACCGGACAGAACTCGGACAATCCTTCAGCTCCTGCTGGAAGTACAGGGGACGCGATACAACTCTCTACCTGTAACGATGGAGGGATCACTCCCGGTAGTACGGATTATGACACCAAGCTCAGAGTCTATTCGGGTGATTGTGCTTCATTGACCTGCGTTGCAGGGATAGATGATTTCACCAGTCAATGTTCTGGATTCTCCTCCTTGCTGGATTTCGATACGCAGGTAGGAGTGGAGTACTTCATATTGGTACATGGCTACTCAGGCTCTGAAGGAAACTTCGTTCTCTCCATGGAGTGTACTCCTCCACCGGCCTGTGCAGAACCCTCTGATCTCACCGCCACTGCAGAAACCACTGAGGCCACAGTCTCCTGGAATGAGAATGGGCAGTCCACGAGTTGGGATATCGAGTACGGTCCAGCCGGATTCATCCAAGGAAATGGCACTGTAGTACCTGGTCTGAATACCACCAGCTATACCATCTCTGGATTGGAATCCAACTCATCCTATGACTACTACGTGAGGTCCAACTGTCCGAATGGAGTGGATAACAGCGCCTGGGTGTTCGGTTCATTCAATACTCAGCAAAGCTATTGTGAGGGAGATCCATTCACCGATTCCGGTAACACGACCGGAACCTATCAGGACAATGAACTGATCACTTACAACATATGCCCGGATAATCCGGGGGCCAATGTCTCTATCACCTTCACCCTCGTAGATATCGAGGTGAATACTGTAGGTGTGGGAATCCAGGATGGATGCTGGGATTTCTTGACGATCTATGACGGTCCGGATACGAGTTCTCCTGTATTGGCCCAGACCCTATGTGGAGAATTGGACGGTGACGGAGGAATTCCTTCGGATACGACCAGTCTCTTGCAAGCAGGGGATATGTTCACCGCGAGCAACGGGTGTCTGACCATCGTATTCGATAGCGATGCGAGCGTGATCGAACAGGGTTGGATCGCTACCGTGGACTGCGGAACAGTGACCGACCCATGTGAGCTATTCGATACCGCTCCGGTGGATCTGACCAAGTCGCAGCAACCGGTCCCATTCCCTGATGGAGTGATCGATAGGGTGCAGGTGAAATTCTACAAGGATTCTCCCCAGGTCAGATATACCGCTGAGGATAATGCAGCATTGGATATCGAGTTCTGGCCGATCCGTGATCTGGTCACCAACACACCTATTACCAATGGAGATACCTCGGTCATCGCAGACCGCGTGAAACCCGGGCAGGATTTCTTCAAGTGGCCGGTGAAATTCCAACGACCCGATATCGAGCCAAATACCCGCTATCGCTGGAGGGTGCGCACCAAGTGTCAAGAAGGAGACTTCAGGGTGAGTCCTTGGAGTGAGGAGAAGATCTTCAATACCCCTGACTTCGATCCAGAAACGGGAATCTATACCCCACCTCCAGGCATGTTCGATGAATCATCGGATATCAAATCCTTGGTAAGCGATGCTGAACTGGCGGTGTACCCCAACCCCAATGATGGACAAGCCATCACATTGGATCTGGATATAGAGCATGTGAGTACAGCCATGGCATACGTCCGCATCGTGGATCTTTCCGGCAAGCTCATCCATGCTGAATTGATCTCCATGAAGGAAGCATCGCGTGGAATGGAACTCACTTTCCAATCTGACCTGGTGACCGGTATGTATTTCATCTCCGTAGAGGTGGATGAGCAGATCTACCGCGAGAAGTTCGTGGTGAAGTGACCGTGAACAAAGAGTATCAGAGCCCTTCCCATGAATTGGGGAGGGCTTTTTTTATTCGCCTAATCTGGACATGGAGCTTTATGGCCTTTATATTTGACTAGGAAAACCAACCACTAGTCGAACAAAAGGGATTATTTGTCGACTCAACATTCATGCAATGAGATTATCCTCCTCCTTCCGATGGGCATTCATCGTGTCTATAACCCTCCTGTCCTTTTCACCCCGACTTTCCCATGCACAGCATTCGGTCGCTCGCCAGTGGAATGAAGCCAACCTGGACGCCATTCGGGGTGACTTTGCACGCCCTACGATACACGCACGTAATCTATATCACGCGGCCATCCTCATGTTCGATTCATGGGCGGCCTATGAATATGGTGTGCAACCGTACTTCCTAGGAGACAGTCTCGGAAACTATGCCTGCCCATTCACAGGCATGCCACATCCTTCAGACAAGCAAGCGGCACAAGAAGAGACCATGAGCTATGCCATGTATCGCTTGATCTCACACAGATATGCCGATGCCCCGCAGGATGAAGAGATCATGGCGATGATCGATACATTGATGGCCGACTTGGGATTCGACCCTTCATTCACCTCTACGGACTACAGTACCGGTGATCCCGCAGCATTGGGAAACTACTTGGCGACAGAATTGATCACTGGCGGGATGCAGGATGGAGCACGTGAAGCTGCAGAATATGCCAATGCCCACTATTTCCCGGTCAATGAGGACATCTTCACACCGGATCCAGGCAATCCTAATCTCACAGACTTCAATCGATGGCAGCCGGTGAGTGTGACCTTGTTCATCGATCAATCCGGAAATCCTTGGCCATTCACACCACCTTTCCTCAGTCCGGAGTGGGGAGATGTCCTTCCCTTTGCCATGCATGATTCACTGCGTGCGACTCACATTCGTGAGGATGGGACCTATCAGGTATGGCATGATCCAGGACCCCCACCGTACATCGATATCGATAGCGGAGGACTGCAATCGGAAGAATACAAATGGGGATTCTCTTTGGTCTCTGTCTGGTCGGCACACCTGGATCCCAGCGATAGTGTGATGTGGGATATCAGCCCGGCTGCTGCAGGGAATTTCGAACTCGATTCCATGCCAACGGACTACGCTGATTATGAAGACTTTTACCACTACTTGGATGGGGGAGATGCGAGCCAAGGGCGTGCCATCAATCCTGTGACCGGATCACCTTATGACCCCCAGTTGGTCCCACGAGGTGATTTTGCCAGAGTACTGGCCGAATTCTGGGCCGATGGTCCGGATAGTGAGACCCCTCCGGGACATTGGTTCACCATCTACAACGAAGTGAGTGATCATCCGCTTTTCGAACGGAAATGGATGGGGCAGGGAGAGGATCTGAACCCCTTGGAATATGATGTGAAGGCTTACTTGGCCCTTGGAGGTGCCATGCACGATGCCGCTATTGCCGCCTGGTCATTGAAAGGTTGGTACGATTACCTGCGCCCAGTCTCAGCCATACGCGGCATGGCCGATCTGGGACAATGCACGGATACGACCTTATCCAATTACCATATAGGTGGATTGCCATTGGTTCCAGGATATATCGAAGTGGTGGAGGAAGGAGATGACCTAGCTGGTGATTCCGCAGAGCATGTGGGCAAGATCAAACTCTATGCATGGAGAGGTCCAGACTATATCGAGAATGAGGATACGGATGTGGCCGGTGTGGGCTGGATCTTGGCTGAGAATTGGTGGCCTTACCAGCGACCGACCTTCGTGACTCCGCCTTTTGCAGGATATGTCTCTGGACACTCGACCTTTTCCCGGGCCGCTGCTGAAGTCATGACCCTCATGACAGGCAATGAGTATTTCCCAGGTGGAATGGGTGAATTCCATTGCCCACAGAATGAATTCCTCGTATTTGAGGATGGTCCCAGCATGGATGTGACCCTGCAATGGGCCACCTACAGGGATGCCTCCGATCAGACCAGCCTATCACGCATATGGGGAGGTATCCATCCACCAGCCGATGATCTGAATGGTAGACGGATGGGAGAGCAGATCGGGATAGATGCCTTTGGTCATGCGATCTCATACTTCGAGAATCAAATGGACTGTTCTGCATTCAGTAAAGCTCCTAGCGGATTGAGGAAATCCTATAACCCCGTGGCCGGAGTGCAGGACCGTGTACAACTGAAGTGGTTCAAGGATTCTCTGGAAACACGCTTCTCCATAGAAGAGGAGGCTGCTTGTGATATCCAGTTCTGGGCCGTGAAGGATCTGATCGATAACAGCCCCATCATAGGAGCAGATACCTCGCTCATACCCATGAGCAAGGTGAGGAAACCAGGTCGCGAATTGTTCAAATGGCCGGTCAAATATTCCCGGACGGATGTGGATCCCAATACCCGTTATAAGTGGAGGGTACGATGTGCATGTGATGATGGGAATGGTCTGCCATCTCCCTGGAGTGAGGTGAAGATATTCAACACTCCGAACTTCGATCCTTCCACTGGTATCGTGCCGGGAGCGCTGGATTGGTCAGCGACCAAGGATGTCGCTTCGGAACTCATCGAGTTCAAGATATTCCCCAACCCGGTGACCGATGGCCGACTGACCATCGCCATCGACTATTTCGAAGAAAAAGAATCACAGGTAGAGGTCCGCATCTTCGATCTCTCCGGGAAAACGGTACTCGTGGATCATACGACTATTCAGAAGGGAAGTAACAGACTCAGATTGGAACTAGAGAACGACCTGGCTCCGGGAGCCTATATCTTGGAATTGGACTCGGACTATTCTCAGGATCGTAGCCTGATACAGATTCATTGATTCTGTTTCCGTAGGATTCACAGTGAGGGCATTTGCAGAAGCTTGGCTCAGGGTCATAGACCCGACCTAGCCTGTATATTCATTTTTTATTTCGACCATGAAGCGCCAAATCTTCCTGTATTCCACCCTTTTCTTTCTTCTCTTCGATATACCGCTCTCTGCGCAGTGGCTCGACTGGAGGGATGAGACCGAATCACGCTTGGTACTGACCACTGTAGCTACGAGTGATGACGAAGAGAAGGATATCTCTGTAGCGGATCTGAACAATGACGGTTGGGAGGATGTCATCGTATGCCGCAAGGAACCCTTCTCCATCAGTACCGAAGGCGCAAAGACCGATCTACTGCTCATGAATGAGAACGGGGTACTGGTAGACCGTACTTCGACCTTCGTACCCGAGTTCCTATCAACCGAGACCTTTGCTCGCGACCTCTACATCGATGATTTCGATGGAGACGGCTGGTTGGATGTAATCGTGGCCAACACCTTCGGTCAACAACCTCAGTACTACAGCAATCAAGGGGAGGATGTGAATGGGAATTGGCTCGGACTTGTGGATGAAAGCGCCTCTAGATTTCCCTTGTTGACGGATGACACACCGCTCATCTGCGCAGTATGGGGAGGCGATGTGGATGGCGATCTGGATGAGGATATCTACTTGGTCAATTACAAGCAGAATGCAAGTGGTGGGATTGCCAAGGATTGGCTATTGATCAATGACGGAAATGGAGTATTCAGTGATGAGAGTCAGGCACGACTCGGAGACCTGAGGAACTCGGCCTTCGGTACATCCGGTCAACTTGTGGATATCGATGGGGACGGTGATCAGGATATTCTCAAGGTATCTACGCTCTATGCCGTAGAGCCTTGGAATGACAATGGACTCTTCGTGCTATTCAATGAAGGCAATGGCTATTATCAGAATTGGCAGAACATCGCACCCTTCTCTCCCTATATGTTCGAGGTGGCCGATTATGACCAGGATGGTAAACTGGATGCTTTTGTGGTCGATGACGGTGCCGACTATCTGGTCACGGTGGATTCTACGCTGGTCGATTCGCTGATCTACTATACCATCACCTATGTGACCAATGGTCTCGGGGGATTTGGAGGAAATGTACATGCCGCAGACCTGGATCTGGACGGTGATCTGGATGTGGCCGTGTCTGACGTGGATGTTGATATACCTCCGTGTGAATCCGGACGGAAACTGGCATTGCTCGACAATCAAAATGGAGTCTTTATGGACACCTACAGCGCAGGCAATTATGACTGGGCCACCAATAGCTATGATCTGGGATTCTTGGATATCAATAGGGACGGCCTGATGGATTTCATCTCGGGAGGCTGTAATGGCTATGCCGTCTTTATGAATGACAACTGCGACCTCGTCACCAATTCTGCCGATTTTGATCTGGATGGATTGCCCGATGCCTGCGACCCCTGTCCTACTAATCCCGACCCGGAGTGTCAACCCGATGTGGAATTTCCCGTGGTGGGGCTGGACGGATCGGTGGCCCGGCAATGGAACGAGATGCTATTGGAGTCGATACGTAGGGATTTCGCTCGTCCTACGGTCCATGCGCGCAATCTTTTCCATACCTCCATTGGAATGTGGGATGCCTGGGCTGTCTACAGCGATTCGGCCTGCACCTATCTACTCGGTAATACCGTGGATGGATTCACCTGTGCATTCGAGGGAGTACCACAGCCTGCTGACCCGGACTCGGCCCGCGAAGTAGCCATCAGCTACATGGCCTATCGCTTGTTGTCGCACAGATTCACAGGTTCTCCAGAATACGACCTTCTGCAACAGGCCTACGATGCGCACATGGATTCATTGGGATTCGATCCGGCCGTCATATCTCCGGACTATACCTCCGGTGATCCAGCAGCTTTGGGGAATTATATCGCTCAGTGTATCATCGACTTCGGCATGCAGGATGGAGCCAATGAGCAGCTGGCTTATGGAAATACGGTATATGAACCGGTCAATCCACCCATGGTCGTGGATCTGCCCGGAAACGACAGTCTGGACGATTGGAATCGCTGGCAACCTTTGACCTTGGAACTCTTCATCGACCAGAGTGGGAACGAGATACCCGGGAGCACCCCGGAATTCCTAAGTCCAGAATGGGGTCAGGTAAGCCCTTTTGCCTTGGATGATTCCGATAAGCAGACCTTCATGCGTGATGGCTTCGATTACGAGGTCTACCATGACCCGGGCACTCCACCTCTTATCGATACCACAGGGATACTGGATTCTGAAGCATATAAATGGGGATTCATGACCACCTTGCTCTGGTCTTCCCATTTGGATACCACCGATGGGGTGATGTGGGATATCTCTCCAGCTTCCATCGGAAACAGGAACGTGCTTCCAGTAAGTCCAGCTGAGTATCCCTCATTCTACAATCAATTGAACGGAGGTACGACCAGTCCGGGCCACACGGTCAATCCGTCTACCGGACAAGCCTATGTACAGAATCTGGTGCCTCGTGCAGACTATGCACGTGTATTGGCTGAATTCTGGGCCGATGGCCCCGATAGTGAGACTCCTCCTGGACACTGGTTCACCTTGATGAATTATGTCTCCGATCATGACTCATTGGAGAAACGATTCCTAGGTACAGGGCCGGTATTGGATGATCTGGAATGGGATGTCAAATCCTATTTCGCCCTAGGTGGAGCCATGCACGATGCCGCTGTGACCGCGTGGGGTATCAAGGGTTGGTACGATTACCTGAGGCCCATCTCGGCCATACGCGCCATGGCGGGTAAAGGACAGAGTACCTATCCGGATTCGACTTCATACCATCCCGGAGGAATCGAATTGATTCCGGGCTATGTGGAGTTGATTGTAAGTGGTGACCCCTTGGCAGGAGATGCCGATGAGCATGTGGGTGAGATCAAGGTCATGGCTTGGAGAGGGCATGAGGCGATCAATAACATTGATGTGGATGAAGCAGGAGTGGGTTGGATATTGGCTGCAGAGTGGGAACCCTATCAGCGTCCCAGCTTCGTGACTCCACCCTTTGCTGGATACATCTCTGGCCATTCTACGTATTCGCGTGCTGCGGCCGTGGTACTTGAGCGATTGACCGGGGATCCCTTCTTCCCGGGCGGCATGGGGACCTTCTTAGCGCCAGAAGATGAGTTCTTGGTCTTCGAGGACGGACCCAGTGTGGATGTCGTTTTGCAATGGGCCACCTATCAGGATGCTGCCGATGAATCGGGTCTGTCGAGGATCTGGGGCGGGATCCATCCTCCGGCCGATGATATACCCGGTCGGAAGATCGGAATCGAAGTAGGGAATGACGCTTTTGACAAAGCCTTGACATTCTTCGGAGTGCAGGATGCCGCATGTGGCAGCGATCCCTGCGCGGACTTTGCCACTGCTCCGGTGGATCTGACCAAGTCCTTCCAACCCGTGCCTTACCCCGATGGTGTGGTGGATCGGGTCCAAGTGAAATGGTATAAAGCCTCTCCGCAGGTGAGGTATAGCATTGCTGACAGTGCAGCCTGTGACATTGAATTCTGGCCGGTGAGGGACCTGGTTAGCAATACACCTATTCTTGATGGAGACACTTCGCTGCTTTTCCAGCGGACCAAGGTGGGTAAGGAGCTCTTCAAATGGCCCCTCAAATTCCAGCGTCCGGACATCGTCCCCAATACCCGCTACCAATGGCGTGTGAGATGCTATTGCAATTACGGGGATGGACCGGTCACTCCTTGGTCGGATGTCAAGATCTTCAATATTCCCGACTTCGATCCGGAGACCAATATCTATACACCTCCTCCTGGGATGTATGTGGATGAATCCGGGGAGCTGAAGGATTTGAATGGCTTATGGGATTGGTCCCTCTATCCCAATCCTTCAGTAGATGGAGAGTTCTGGGTGCGAGCGGATGGTCTTAAAGTCCCAAATAAGACCATTCAGATCAGGGTCTTCAATATCAATGGTCAGGTATTGATCGAAGAATCCGTTCCGGTGATTCGGGGAAGCGTACTCACACGGCTCCAGACTTCCAGGCAATTGAGCTCAGGAGTCTATGTGGTGGAATTCGACACGGGAGTCCAACGCGAGAGGAAGAAGCTATTCGTCCAATAGGCCTAGAATGGGGGTACAGAGGTCCTCGATTACCTTGCTCTGTTGAAAAATAATCCACAGTCAAAAAACTGATAATCAGAACTATATGTGGTTATAGTACAAAATACTATAAGATATATGGTACTTTTTACCATAAGTAGCTGAAAATGTCTATCTTCGTCAAGCTCTTGACAAAGGCTTCAGGACTCCTGAATGGACGTTTTGAACTGAACACATCACAAGCACACGGACTTAAAGAGGAAGTCCGTTCACATATGACAAATTGCTAATCAAATCATGAATATGAAATCTCTACTTACAGGATTAATGGTGGTGTTTGCCACGACATTCTATGCCCAAGGTGGTATGGTCACTTTCAGTGTGGATATGTCAGGATACACAGGATCCGAGATATTGACTGATTCCAACGTATATGTCAACGGAACATTCAATGATTGGTGTGGCGCCTGCTGGACCTTGGGTGACTCGGATGCCGACATGATATATACGGGTACATTTCCCGTCACTTCTGATACCATTGAGTACAAATTCACTGTAAACGGATGGACAGACCAAGAAAACTTCGTAGGAGGTGAGGAGTGTACAATATCCGCTTTTGGATTCACCAATAGATACCTGACCTACTCCGGAGATACGACCCTGACCACTGTATGCTGGAACTCATGTTCTCCATGTGGTGTAGGTCCAGATCCAGGAAATGTCACTTTAACGGTCGACATGAATACCTATGCGGGTTCTGAGACTATCGGAGACTCGAGCATGTACGTTTCAGGTGCCTTCAACAATTGGTGCGGTGACTGCAATATGATGAGCCATAATGGAGACGGAACCTATACGACTACAGTAGCAATGGGTCCTGGTTTGAATGAGTACAAATTCCAGATAAACCAATGGGCGGACCAAGAGTATTTCAATGGAAGTGAACCATGTACCGGACCTCCTGCAGAATTCATCAATCGTCAATTGATGGTCGATGGTGATACTATCGTAGGCGAAGTGTGTTTCCAGGCCTGTGTGACCTGTGACCTGGCCCAAGACCCAGGGAACATCACCCTTTCAGTGGATATGAATCAATATGAAGGTCCGGAGATCGTTGGAGATTCCAGTGTGTTCGTAAGTGGTCAGTTCAACAGCTGGTGTGGTGATTGCAACATGCTTACTCACAATGGAGATGGAACCTATACCGGTACGGTGTTGATGCCTGCCGGGCAGAACGAGTACAAGTTCCAGATTAATAACTGGGCAGATGACGAATCATTAGTTGGAGGCGAAGAGTGTACGCTTACAACCGGTGAATTCACCAATAGGGTATTGGACGTCAATGGAGATGCCATCGTAGATATGGTCTGTTTCGAGTCCTGCGCTGCCTGTGCAGCTCCTTGCACGCTGGCCGACACAGCTCCAGTAGGATTGACCAAGTCCCAACAGCCGGTTCCATTTCCTGATGGGGATATCGACCGTGCTCAGGTCAAATGGTATAAGGACACACCTGATGTCAAGTATTCTGCAGATGACAATACTGCGGTCGACATAGAGTTCTGGCCTATTCGTGATCTGGTGACCAACACTCCCATTACCAATGGTGATACGACCTTGCTCTTAAAGCGCACCAAGCCGAACAAGGACTTGTTCAAGTGGCCGGTCAAGTACATTCGCCCGGATATCAATCCAAATACCCGATATCGCTGGAGAGTGCGTATTTACTGTGATGCAGGTAAT
>JABDLZ010000162.1 GCA_013001705.1 Flavobacteriales bacterium | reverse complement strand
TAGTAGTGCTACATCTGCCCCGAGCAATCCGAGGTCAAGCAAAGCCACCCAGATACTACGTCCTGTAGTTGAATATTTAATCTCACCAACATCGATATGGATGAATTCCCCTGTTCGTGCAGTATCTAGAACCACATAGAATTCGTTATCTGCTTGTTTGTTGAAGTCGATGATCGATCGAGCAAATGTCCCGGAGAGCTCTTGTTGCAGTCCAATTGGAATACTATCTGAGAAGGCAATCGACATTGTAAGGGTGTCGATCTGAGTCTCCTTGTTCAACATGGGCAGTTGAGCCTGTGTTTCAAAAGAATTTATTGCAATGATTATTATGAGGAATCTGTATGGCATAGCACCTAACACCCGAATATAAAACTCTCCATACCGCTCATACCTCGATATGAAGGGAATAAGAATCATTTATCTGGCAACCAGGACAAAAAACCGGCACTGAGGCCGGCTTCTCTATGCACGATTCACATTCAGAAAAGATCGATACAGTAGCATGCGTTGATCTGCACACATTGGGTCTGCATACGGCCTGGGGATTCAAATCCTTCAGGAACTTCTTCCCCTACCAATTCCCCAAAAGGTAGGCTATAGGCCACCGAGAAGGAAAAGGACTTGTGATGGATTCCGATCTCTGGCAGCATACCCAATCCCGAGTATTTGAAATCAGGGAACATCTCGGTCTCCACATTCTGGGTGAGCTTCAATGGGACATCTCCCATCTCGGCCTGCTCGTTGAACTGACCGATAGCGAGTCTGCCAAAGGGCCGTATCCCTTCTTTGACCGATGAATAGGTCAGTCTCAGTACGGTACGGGTACTGGAGACATTTCCTTTTTCCAGATAGCCGTTCACCTGCTCATCGCCCACACTGGGGTTGAGGATGAATTCGGCATGGGAATGGGTCCCATTGAAACCGATTCCTACTTGGAATCGTTCGTTGATGGCATAATCCACGGAAGCGAAATAGCTGAACCCGGCCCTGATCTTGGGAGCAAATTCGGCATTGGTATAGGCCACATTGCTGTGGTCGACCTTCGCAGCGGCATATCCGAATCCAATGGAGGCGGAGAAGGGTTTCTCCATACCCTGGGATTCTTGGGCCGAGGCTGATGAATAGAGACCGAGCATGAGCAGGGTGCTGAAGAGTGTAGTTAATGAGGTATACATGGTGATTGAATTTTGATATGTACCGGTGTTTTCTCGTCCCATTATGTGGCCTGATAGACACCTTCTGTAATTGTCGACCCAAAGATGATGGGGCCGTGTACAGGCCGCTCAAAAAGGGCATGGACAAAGGGGTGACAGTCCGCAAAAGAGAGGGGACAAGCGGTAGACACCCGCATGGGACGGGCCTTTCAGGTACAAAAAAAGCCGGCCTCAAAGGCCAGCTTTTTGAAATGCTTTATGCAAACTATCGGAAGAAAATCAAGATTCCTCCTCGTTCTGATCCACTAGGATACGACCGCAGTGCTCACAAACGATGATCTTCTTATAAGTCTTGATATCCAGCTGACGTTGAGGTGGGATCTTATTGAAACATCCACCGCATGCATCTCTCTCGATGCTCACTACGGCCAGACCGTTGCGTGCACTTCCTCTGAGTCGCTCATATGCAGCCAAGAGTCTCGCTTCGATCTTCTTCTCGGCTGCTTTGGATTTCTTCTGAAGGGACTTCTCTTCCTTCTCGGTCTCCTTTACGATATCGTCCAGTTCCTTCTTCTTGGCCTTGAGGTGAGCTTTGCGGTCCTTGAGTTTCTCTTCTACCTCACCGAGCATCTCTTTTTTCTGATCGATCTGGAATCCGAATTCCTTGATCTTCTTCTCGCTGAGTTCGATTTCCAAGGTCTGATACTCGATCTCCTTGTTCAAGGACTCGAACTCACGGTTGTTACGCACCTTGTTCTGCTGCTCCGTGTATTTCTTGATGGCCGCCTTGGACTCTTTGATCGCATTCTTACGCGCTGACACGGCATCGTTCAACTCGGATATCTCATCGTTGATCTTGGCGATACGTGTATCCAGACCGGCCACTTCATCTTCCAGATCCTCTACTTCCAAAGGAAGCTCTCCGCGCACCTGTCTGATCTTATCAATGGCAGAATCCACAGTCTGCAGTTCCCACAGAGCGTTCAATTTTTCTTCTACAATGTTTCCAGTCTTCGTGGCCATGCTATAGGTAATTTACCGGGTTTGTTCTTACCCCTGTCAAAAGGTGGGCAAAGTTAGGGAATTTTTCTGCGAGAAGACCCTGCAAAAGCTCCTGTGTATACTGCTCCGACTCGTAGTGACCGATATCCACCAGAATGAGTCTATCCTCAGCATCGAAGAACTCGTGATACTTGATGTCCGAGGTGATGAATACATCGGCTCCAGACGCCTTTGCAGCCGCCAATCCGAATATCCCACTGCCTCCTAGCACTGCCACTTTTTGTACACTATCCCGGCAGATGCGTGTATGCTTGAGCACCCCGGCTTGCATGGTCTTTTTGACCTCTTGTAGGAATGCCTTCGTCTCTATGGCCTCGGGTAATTCACCTATGATCCCACTTCCGAGATCCGGATAGGGATTCTCCAGACGCACGAGTTGATAGGCCACTTCTTCATAGGGATGGGCATTTCGTAGAGCCTGCATGACTTGAGAACTCAGCGCATCCGGTAGAATGACTTCCAGCTTGGTCTCATCTGCCTCGCTGCGTTCACCGATCTGCCCATCGAAGGGGTCTGCACCGTACAGCGGTCGGTAGGTTCCCTTGCCATCCAGTCTGAAACTGCACTGGTCATATCTACCGATGTGTCCAGCACCGGAATCCCAAAGAGCTTTCAGAACCCGGGCCAGATGGTCGATGGGAACATAGCTCTCCAATTTGAGGAGCCTGCCGCCCTTGGGCATGAGGATCCTGCGTGTTTTTGGAACCAGACCGAGTTTGTCTGCGATCATCTCGTTGACCCCACCGCGTACATTGTCCAAATTGGTATGGATGGCATAGATAGCGATATCGTTCTTGATCGCTCGAATGATGGTACGCTCAACGTAATTCTTGCCATTTAAGCGTTTCAGTCCCTTGAAGAGGATGGGATGGTGGGCAATGATGAGATTGGCACCTTTCTCAATGGCTTCTTGCACCACCTCTTCCGTACTATCCAAACAGATGAGGGTCCCTGTTAGCTCCTGATCCATACTGCCGATGATGAGACCTGCGTTGTCATAGGACTCCTGATAAGCTGGGGGAGCCAGTTCTTCCAGAAAGGAGACGATATCGGTGATCTTCATAGCGTGATGTGATTGAGTCCGAAGGTATCAAAGCCAACGATACGAAGTGAATCCTACTTTTACCTCCATGCACCTGCTCTTCATCGTGCTCAGACCATTCTCTTGGCTATACGGCCTCATTCTCAAGTTGCGTCATAGACTCTACGATACAGGCTTCTGGAAAAGCGAATCCGGTCCAGTGACCACCATCGTCATCGGCAACCTGGAATTAGGAGGTACGGGCAAAACACCCATGACCGATAAGATCCTACACATCCTCAAGGGCCATTTGAAGGTGGCCCTCTTGAGTAGGGGCTATGGTCGCAAGACCAAGGGATACCGAGATGTAGTGACGGAGAGCCCCCCTGCCGAGGTAGGGGATGAACCCCTGCTGATCAAGCGCATGCATCCAGATGTACCTGTGGCCGTCTGTGAGGATCGATTGCGCGGATTGGAACAATTGGCTGAGAACCATGTTTTGGATCTGGTGGTATTGGACGATGCCTTTCAACATCGACCATTGCATTCCGGCTTCAATATCCTGCTCACACCGTATGATAGACCCTTCTGGGACAATGCCTTGGTCCCTGAAGGACGACTTCGAGACGTGAAGGAACGGGCGCGATATGCGCATGCCATCGTGGTGACCAAATGCCCTGCGCAACTCAGTGCACAAGAGATGGAGTCCATGCGTGAGTCGGCTGCTTGGTACAGTACCGCTCCGGTCCATTTTGCTCGGATCGACTATGGCGCTCTTCGTTCTATCACGCATCCTGAGGAACCCAAGGATTGGCCGCAGTCGGTCGTGCTATTCTCAGGTATTGCTGATGATAGCCTCTTACATGATTATGTAGCCTCCAAGTCAGACGTATTGGAGGTCAAAAAATTCTCCGATCACCATCAGTATACCCCGCATGAGCTCCGAATGCTCATGGAGATATGTGCTAATTTTGCAGGCCGTGATCCGGTACTGGTGACCACAGCCAAAGACGCTGTGAAGATCAGGGGTCTATTAGGAGATACTGGCGATCCGCAAGTCGAGATTCTCGAGCTGCCGATAGAGGTCTCCTTCATGACAGAAGGATTGGAAGAAATGATACGCGCATATGCTCGAACAAATAAGAGAAACAGCTGATTGGATCAAGGAACGTATTCCGGGAGATCCTGAAGTAGGAATCATCCTAGGAACCGGTCTGGGTGGGCTGGGAAAAGAGATCGAGGCGGAGGTCAAGCTATCTTACGATGATATACCACACTTCCCTGTTTCTACCGTGGAAAGCCACCATGGTCAATTGATCATCGGTAAATTGGGCGATAAACGTGTGGTGGCCATGCAAGGCCGTTTCCACTACTATGAGGGCTATGATATGAAAGAGGTCACCTTCCCGGTGCGGGTGATGAGATTCTTGGGTATCAAGCGGCTATTTGTCTCCAATGCCAGTGGAGGAGTCAATCGCGACTACGAGATCGGTGATCTGATGATCTTGGATGACCACATCAACCTTTTCCCAGAGCATCCCTTGCGGGGTAAGAATATCGAAGAACTGGGACCTCGTTTCCCTGATATGAGCAAACCTTATGACCATGCACTTATCGCCAAGGCCAAAGAGATCGCTTCTTCGAACGGTGTCAAAGTTCAGGTAGGGACCTATGCAGGACTGACCGGGCCTACCTTGGAAACACCTGCCGAATACGAGTATGTATATCGCATCGGTGCCGATGCCGTGGGTATGAGTACCGTCCCCGAGGTGATCGTAGCGCGACATATGGACATCCCCTGCTTCGCCATCTCCATCATCACCGATATGGGTGTGGAAGGTCAGATCGTGGAGGTGTCGGTCGAAGATGTCATCGCAGTGGCTTCCAAGGCCGAACCCAAGATGACCTTGATCATGAAAGAACTTATCGCCTCCATCTAAGACTATGGGAGCACCTTATGATGCATATGAACTGGTATGTGGACTGGAGGTCCACTTGCAGCTGAAGACCGCCTCCAAGGCTTACAGTGGCGATAAGAACGAATACGGTGCCTTGCCCAATACCTTGGTCGATCCGCTCAATGTAGGTATGCCCGGCACCCTACCGGTAGTCAACAAGCGCAGCGTGGAATTGGCTATCCGTCTCGGGCTCGCATTCGATTGTGAGATTGCCGAAGAGATGCATTTCGCTCGGAAGAACTACTTCTATGCGGATTTGCCCAAGGGCTATCAGATCACGCAGGATACCACTCCCATTTGTTCTGGAGGTCATGTACATATCAAGCTCTCCGATGGACGTACGCGTGATATAGAATTGACCCGTATCCACATGGAGGAAGATGCTGGTAAGAGTATACACGACCAGGATCCATTCAACACCTTGGTCGATCTCAATAGGGCCGGAGTACCCTTGGTAGAAGTAGTGAGTGAACCGGTCATCTATGACCCTGAAGAAGCTTACGCCTATCTAACGGAGATACGCAGAGTGGTGCGCTACCTGGATGTCTGCGATGGCAACATGGAAGAAGGGAGTATGCGTTGTGATGCGAATGTCTCAGTTCGGAAGAAGGGCATCAAGGAACTCGGTCAGCGAACAGAGGTCAAGAACATGAACTCCTTCCGGAATGTACAACGGGCCATCGCTTTTGAGATGAAGCGTCAGATCGATATCCTTGAGTCCGGTGGCAGCATCCACATGGAGACCCGAAGCTATGATGCTGTCAATGATCGGACCTTCGGACTGCGTTCCAAGGAATTGGCACACGACTATCGTTATTTCCCCGAGCCGGACATCCAGCCTCTATTGGTGACGCGAGAAGATGTGGCCGAAGTGCGTAAGAGTCTGCCCCCATTGCCCCGTGAACTGCATAAGAAGTATACTGAAGAACTGGGTCTGAGCGCCTATGATGCAGGAGTGCTTACCGAAGAGAAGGAGATCGCTCTGTATTTCGAAGCCCTCCTAGAGCATACACCCAAGGCCAAATCAGCTGCTAATTGGGTCATGGGAGAAATCAAATCTTGGCTGAACAAACAGGCTAAGGAGATCGATGAATTCCCCATCTCACCCAAACGCCTTGCATCGCTGATCGGTCTCATTGAAGAAGGCAAGGTGAGTAGTTCGATCGCTTCCCAGAATATCTTTCCTGAGATGCTTGTTTCAGAAGAGGACCCCTTGCAGATCGCGGAGCGCTTGGACCTGATACAGGATAGCAGTGAAGACAGCATCACCGAATTTGTAGAGCAGGCCATTGCCGCATATCCGGACAAGGCCGAGGCCTATCGTCAGGGGAATAAAGGGCTGTTGGGACTGTTCATGGGTGAAGTGATGAAATTGTCACAGCGAAAGGCCGATCCCAAAGCGGCAAGTCAGAAATTGAGAGAATTATTAGAGAAGTGAATATGAAACAGACATTTATAGCTAGTGCGATCGTGCTCATCCTTCTGAGTGCATGTAGTTCAGGACCAGGTACCATGACCGTTTCCGGAAATCTGGAGAACGCAGCCGGACAGGAAGTAAGCCTACAGGTGTTCGATGGAAGCTCTCCGGCCAGTACGGCTGTGGTAGGAAGTGATGGGTCCTTTGCTTTGGATCTTCAGAATCCCTCATTGGACTACTTCAAACTTTCAGTGGGCGGGGGAGACCCAGTTGTACTCATATTCGATAGCACCCATACCGACATCCATATCGAAGGAGATGCCGATGACTTCATTCGCACCTATTCTGTGAGCGGGTCGCCAGATAGTGAAGTCATGAAAGAGTTCTTTGTGCTCACCGAACGATTCCAGCATGATCTGGACAGTGTTAAAGGGCTATCCAAGAGTCTACCCACGAATACGGATCCTATGATACGCATCGCCCTCAGTCAGGAAGAAGGGAAGATGACACGGGCGTTCGAGAAGGAGCTGAAAGAACTCGCCATGGAGAACCTGGATTCTCCTGCGGCATTGAGTATCATCTCAGCAGTAGATATCCGAGGTGCATTGACCGAATACAAGAAAGTGAGCAGTGCCATGAAAGAGGTCATTCCCAGTTCTCCTTATCTGACCTCTTTGAATTCGAAGATCCAGCAGATGGAGCAGGCCCTCGCTCAGCAAAAGCAGCAAGAACAGGCCATGGCCAAGCTGAAATCTGGCGAGCCCGCTCCAGAAATCGACCTGCAGGATCCAGACGGGAAATTCGTCTCCTTGAGCAGTCTGAAAGGAAAGTATGTACTCATCGATTTCTGGGCATCGTGGTGCGGACCCTGTCGTAGGGAGAATCCCAATGTGGTCAAGCTCTATGAGAAATACGGTGGGGATAGATTCGAGATACTCGGAGTGTCCCTGGATAGTAGCAAGGACCGCTGGCTCAAGGCCATTGAAAAAGATGGACTCGACTGGCTACATGTCAGTGATCTGAAGAAATGGAATTCAGTGGCTGCAGCCGATTATGGTGTGCGTAGTATTCCTTTCACCGTTTTGGTGGATCCTGATGGGAATGTGGTAGCGACCAAATTGCGCGGTAAAGCACTGGAAGACAAACTAGCTGAGATCTTCGGATCGGCTTGATGCGCGGTGCCCTTTATCTGATCCTTTTACTGACTCCTGTCACCACTCTTGCACAGGAGTACTTCCAACAATGGGTGGACTACACCATCGAGGTCACACTGGATGATGAGGCCCATATGCTGACAGGCGAGATTGAGATGGTCTATCACAATCGATCGGCCGATGTCCTAGAAGAGATCTACATCCACTTGTGGCCCAATGCCTATAGTTCTCGTACGACAGCCTTAGCAGAACAGCTAAGGAATACCGGGCAATTGGACTTGGAATTCAGCACGGAATCTGAACGCGGGTCGATCGAAGGCCTAGCTTTCACCATCGATGGGGAAGCCGTGGAATTCTCAGCCTATAATGATCATCCGGATATTGCCCACATCCAATTGCCGAAGGCCTTGGCACCAGGCGAGCAGATGACCCTGTCTACTCCATTCAAAGTCAAGATTCCGAGTAGTAAGATATCACGCTTAGGTCATATCGGACAGAGCTACCAGATCACCCAATGGTACCCGAAACCAGCAGTGTATGATAGCGAGGGTTGGCATCCCATGCCTTATCTGAACCAAGGGGAATTCTATAGTGAATTCGGTTCTTATCATGTCACTTTGACCCTGCCTCGGAATTATGTGGTAGGGGCCACGGGAGAGCTACAGGAAGAATCAGAACGTCAATTCATGCTCGAATTGGCAGAGCAACATTCCACTCGACCCTGGCAAGGGATGGACAATAGCTTTCCACCCAGTTCTCCCGAGACCAAGACCATCCACTATCATACCGATAGTGTGCATGATTTCGCATGGTTTGCTGATAAGCGATTCCATGTCATTCATGAGCAGTTCAGTTTGGATTCAGGAAAGGAAGTGGACGGATGGGTGCTACACACGAACCGCCATGCCGATCAATGGGCCAAGAGCATGGAATATCTCATCGATGGGACCAGACACTATTCTAAAGCTGTGGGTGAGTACCCCTATAGCCAGGTGACTGTGGTAGATGGGACTTTGGCTGCAGGAGGAGGTATGGAGTATCCCATGATCACGGTGATCAACGGCACATCGGATGCGAAGCGCTTGGAACAGGTCATCGTACATGAGATCGGGCACAACTGGTTCTACGGGATTCTTGCAAGCAATGAGCGCACTGAGGCTTGGATGGATGAAGGTATCAACAGCTATTATGAGCAACGATATTTCAAGGAGAAATATCCCGATCCAGAGAAGGGCTGGGCTGACCTATTGGGAACGGTAAGTGAAGACATGCCCCAATTTGCCTATCGATTGATGGCCTGCAGACACCAAGACCAAGCACTCGCCACTCACAGTCTGGAATTCTCCCCTTTGAACTATGGTGCCATAGTCTATATGAAAGGAGCATTGCTCATGGACCACTGGGAATCCATTTGGGGTAAGGAGAGCTTTGATAAGGCCATGCAGGACTACTTCCAGCGATGGAAGTTCAAACACCCCGATGCACAGGATCTGCTATCGAGCTTAGAAGAGAGCACCGGAGAATCATTGGGTACTTCCTTCCAGCCCTTGGTCGAATCCGTCATCAAGACGGACCACGCCATGACGGACTATGACCGTGCGGACAATAGCATCGGTGTGCGGTCTAAGACCGCATATACCGGGCCTATCCGGGTGGGCTTCTTCAAAGACGGTGAGCAAGTGGATTCTCAAGTGGGAGAGGGGGAGGTCTTCAGGATATCCAGCAAGGAGGATTTCGATCGGGCCATCATCGACCCGGATGCTCGATCGCTACAATCTGTGCGGAGGAATGATGTCATTCGGAGTTCTGGAATCCTGGAAAAATGGGCGATGCCCGAGTTCAGACCTGTGATCGGTACTGGACTGTCCCGAAGACCCAAAGTGTACTACGCACCCGCTCTAGGGTGGAATACGCACGATGAGCTCATGCTGGGCGGTTATCTGAGCAATCTCGAGATTATCCCAAAGCCATTGGAATGGACCCTTATCCCGATGTATAGCACTGGTGAAGATGACTTGTCTGGTCTTGGGAACATACGGTTAACGATTTATCCGACTGAGACTGCTCCCGATAGATTCGAGGTGGGTCTGCAGGTGAAGCGCTTCACATCAGCTTTGGAGGATGACATATCACATCGATATCTGAAACTGAGGCCCTCATTCACCTATACCTATCAGGACCCAGCCCGTCATAAGGCTTCACACGATATCTTCTATCGACTCCATTATATCTACCAAGAGTCCACGGGGTCAGAATCAACTGAATCGTCAGAGCTGGTATTCAATGAAGTGGGATATGCGTATGGTAGAAGTCAGGGCCTGACCGACACGGATGGCGGTCTGATGCTCGAATTCCATGATGCCTATCAGAAGGTCACAGGGGAATTTTCTGTAGAGCAGATCTTTGACAAGAACAAGAATGCCTGGCGACTCAGACTCTATGGAGCAAAGATGTGGACACGTGAATTCCCTCCGCTCGGTGCTACCTTATCACTGGCCGGTCAAGGCGCCTCTAGACGGATAGATGGTACCTATGATGATTATCGCTATGATCACTTGCTCCTAGCAAGAGGTGAGATGGAGGATCTGGTCGCTCAGCAATGGGTAGGGAATCGAGGGGGATTCATCCATCGTACTCCTTTCGGTACTACAGATGATTGGGTGATTGCCCTCAATGGAGAAGTAGATCTTCCGGTTCCTTTTCCCGTGTCCATATTCGGGAATTATGGAGTATATGCTACTTCAAATGATAATGAGTCGCTCTACGAGGCCGGTGTACGGTTGAGCCTGATCGATGATTTCTTCGATATCTCCTTTCCGGTTCTGTCCTCATCATCCATTACGGACTATTATGACTTCCAAGAGATAGAGTACATAGAGACGATCAGATTTCAATTACGTTTGGACCGCGTAGATATCCGTTACTTGATCGATCGATTATCCCTATGAACACGGGTAAGAACATATACTTCGCTTCCGATCTGCATCTAGGTGTAGATGGGACTACGAGTTCTCTGGAGCGCGAGAGGGCTTTTGTACGGTGGTTGGATGAGGTGGGTCGGGATGCTGAGGAGATCCACTTGGTGGGCGATGTCTTCGATTTCTGGTTCGAATACAGCAAAGCGGTTCCAAAAGGATTTGTCCGCACATTGGGTAAACTGGCGGAGCTATGCGACCGAGGAATTCCAGTCTACATGTATCTGGGAAATCACGACATGTGGTTATTTGATTACCTACCAGAGGAGATCGGAGTACAGATCGTGGATGGACCGGTGATACGGAATTTCGGAGATAAGAAATTCTACATTGCTCATGGAGATGGCTTAGGTCCAGGGGATCACGGCTACAAATTCATCAAGAGCGTCTTTCGCAACAAGGTGTGTCAATGGCTCTTTGCACGTATACATCCCAACTTAGGGATCCGCATTGCTCAATACTTCTCACAGAGGAGTCGTGCAGCCGAGTCAGAGGAGTATCTCGCTTTCCTGGGAGAAGAGAAAGAGTGGTTGATCATCCATTCCAATGAGATCTTGGAACAAGATGCTTCCATTGATTACTTCATCTATGGCCATAGGCATCTTCCCATGCAGATCGATCTGGCCCAAGGGGCTACCTGTATCAATCTGGGGGATTGGATATCTCACTTCACCTACGCGGTATTCAACGGAGAGGAAACACAGCTCCTCACTTACGATCGTAAATGAAGAAAGGCCCTCTTTCGAAGGCCTTTCTGATCTCATTTATAAGAAAGTATCCCGATCATCGAGTCACGATGAATGCACGTGACTGACGCTTACCATCTGTCAAGATGCTCAGGACGTAGTTCCCTTCTGCGAAATTCGAAACATCGAATCTGAAGAGGTGTTCACCACGGGATAGTTTCCCCTTCTGGATTGACTCGAGTTGCTTGCCATTGATATCATAGATCTCCATCGTCACATTCGATGCCTCCATGAGGTCTAGACGTACTTGACCTTCATTGTTCATCGGATTCGGATAGAGCGTGACCTCAGAGAGAATATCATCTCCTTCCACATCATCTACGTTGAGAATGTAGTCCCCAAAGTAGTAGATGCCTTTACCGAAGGTACCTGCATACAATGTTCCTTCATTGAGTACGACTCCTGGAAGTGGTCCGAGATCCTCAGTGGTCATGGTCTGCTGTTCCAAAGCATATACCGGAACACGTCCCATGGCACCATTGCACTCCTCATAGGTAGCTCCCAAGTCTTCTGAAACCCATACACCGTACTCGGTTCCTGCGTAGATCCTATCCGGATTGTTGACATCGAATGAAACACTGTAGGCCGGCATACGCTCCAGACCAGCTGGCATGTTCCATGCAGGGACAAATGAATCATCATCAGTAGCGGTGGCCGCTGTTTCACTGATCAATATATGATCGATGGTAGAGTATCCAGGACGAGCAATGGCCAGTCTATTCGGATTGTTTGGGTCGACAGCCATGTCTTGGATGGTACCGCTACCTGCGAAGATCTGTGTTCTATTAGAAGTACCTGCAGACTGCAGATCCGAGGCAGTAAAGGCATCTCTCAATCCTGAGATGCGGTATACACGCCCGCCAGAAGTTCCCACGTACATGTGGTCCCCATCAGGTGAGAACTCGAAACTGGTCACCGTTCCAGATAGACCGCTCACAGTCGCCCACTGTATATCTCCAGCCGTCACTGTGTTACGGGTCGCATCACGCGTCATGCGGAATCCTCCGAAACCACCTACACAGAAGATCGATTGGGCTGGGTCCGGTAGAAGGACCGTCTCTCCAGCAGCGATATTCTCACTGGCTACTGTAGACAGCGGCATATCATAACTCAAGCTGAAGTAATCGATGGTCTCACCAGCACTGATGTCATCCACCGCTGTGAATGGAACGATCTCCGTGGCATTTTCCTCCGTGATAGTCTCATATAGATCGATAATTGTCCAGAAAGGACCGGGATACTCAGCCGGAGTAACGATGTTGATCCCTGTAACACCATTGTCGAAAGTGCGGTAGACATCGTTATTATAAATGGTGGCGAAGGCCAATCCGTCTTGGAATTTGGAGATCAAACAGTCGAAGCCGTCACCTCCCAGTGCTTGGTCAGAATCATTGCTGGAGATGTTGAACCCGGATATGACATGTGTACCGTTATCCTGGGTTCCTCCGATAATACCTCCATCATTGCTGAAATCAATTCCGTAGAATTGAGTCGTACGGTTCTCATAATTGGATGAAACGAAAGTCCCAGCATTGTTGAATGACTTGAAGATACCTCCATCACATCCGATGTAGAATACGCCATTGGCATCCCAGTGGAATTCGTGGATATCCGAGTGGACGTACTGAGGGTTGACCCCTCCGTCATTGGTGAAATTGACATTCAACAGACTCCATTGACTGGATGGTGGGTTCACACTTTGAAGCTCCACATCATACACGCGGATACCACCTAAGATGGCACGTTGTGGATTGCCCGGTTGTACCGTCAGAGCACAATCATAAATTCCTTGGCCTTGAATCTCATTGGAGAATGGCGAGAAGGGTAACTGACCCGAGTTGCTGTCCCCGTGGAGTTCATACCAAGTAGCACCTCCATCGGTCGATCCGTAGAAGCCTCTCATATAACTACCCGAATTCACCACTACGCAGTACATGAAATCCGAGTCGTCTTTGGAGATAGCCACTTCGATACGACCTACATTCCCTGAAGGAACGTCCCCGAAGTCATTTGACATCCTGTCTTCAAAGCTTGCACCCCCATCTGTCGATAGGTAGAGCTGGTTCGCTACTACCGCTAGAATGCGTTGCCCATCAGCCGAAACATCGAAAGTAGAGCAGTACAGACCATTGACATCCAATACGGACTCAAAACCATTGGTCTCATCGTAGGTGGCCAATCCGTCCCCATAGGCGATCCACACTTTGTTATCATCATTGGGGTCGGCCATCAGTCTATTGACTTCTGACCATGGATCGGTGTTGAAAGTTGTACTTGGCGTGAAATCCTCAACAATGCTCCATGAAGCTCCGTCATCGGTGCTGTAGTACAATCCATTACCGATGAAGGTATCATATCGGTTTCCGGTACCTACATAGATGGTCCCGTTAGTAGTCCGTGCTATCGAGGATACTGCTACATTATTATCATCGAATGATTCGAGACGGTACCATTCCTCTCCAGAGTTATCCGATCGCCAGATACCTCCTGATACACCACCCATGAGCACACGGGTCGGGTCTTCCTGATAGGTAATGACCGAGCGTGTACGTCCGCCCACGTTATTTGGTCCGGCAGAGGTCCACTCCACGTCCAGATTCTTAGCGCTCCTGTCCGGAGTCATCTTGGCCAGAGTCTTCTGCACATCATAGATGGCCTGATAGTCGATCTCACCAGTGGTGGGGTCCTTGAGAAGATTGTAGCGCACTTCTTTGGCTCCTTGCCAGAGTGCAGGGCTATCGAGAGAAGCCCGCTCTTTGTAAGTGGGTTCAGCTTTCTCGATGGTCAAGGTGCAAATGGCCGAGGCCACTATAAGGGCGAGTAGAATAGGTAATGTTCGCTTCATCTTATAAAATTGATTCTTTTTCTAAAATCGTCCGCTCGTTCAAAACGGCCGTCAATGTACGAATTTATCATGATCAGAGCCCTTTCTGAGGCCATCTCACGACCAATGAAATCCATTGATCTCATTTCTAGGACATGCGGTTCAGAATACATGCTTCTCAGCATGGTATGAACTCCTGACAAGTGGACCGCTCTCTACAAAACGAAAGCCCATTTTCAGACCGATCTCACGGTATTCATCGAATTGTTCAGGAGTGATGAATTCTGCCACGGGTAGATGTTCAGGGGTAGGCTGAAGATATTGTCCTAATGTGAGAATATCGCATTTGACCGCTCGGAGGTCTTCCATGGTCTCCAATACTTCGTCACGGCTCTCGCCCAGACCGAGCATCACTCCGGATTTGGTCTTCATTCCACCTTGCTTCAATCTACGCAAGACCTCCAGGCTACGGTCATATTTTGCTTGGATGCGCACCTCTTTAGTCAGTCTGCGTACCGTCTCCAGATTATGGGAAACGATCTCTGGAGCTACATCGATGATCCGCTGCAGATTCTCCCATTTTCCTGCAAAATCAGGTATGAGTGTTTCCATAGTGGTGCCGGGAGATTTCCTGCGAATGGCCCTTACAGTGCGGGCCCATATCTCGGAGCCTCCATCAGGGAGATCATCTCGGTCTACCGAGGTGATCACACAGTGTTTGACCTCCATAAGTTGCACGGACCGGGCCACTTTGGCCGGCTCGAAAGGGTCTATATCATCAGGTCGTCCGGTGCTTACCGAGCAGAATCCACATGATCGGGTACAGGTGTTCCCTAGGATCATGAAGGTGGCAGTACCTGCTCCCCAACATTCTCCCATATTGGGGCAGTTCCCACTCTGGCATATGGTATGCAGACCGTGTTCGTCCACAAGTTTGCGCACCTTTTTGAAGTTCTCCCCGGTGGGTAGCTTCACGCGCAGCCAATCGGGCTTTCGCTTCTTTGGCTTGGTCGTAGTAGTGACTTCACTCATTCGGTGATGCTCCTATTGAATTTCTTACCTATGAAAAGATTGATGAAGAAACTGAAGAAGAACTGATTGTTCTCCTCGAATGCCATCAGAGGCACTTTCTCCAGATAGCCATCCAGCGCTGTACCTACTTCGATGCCTTTTAACTGACTTTGGTAGGGAGAGAGTTCGAAATAAAGACTGCTTCGTACATGGACTCCAGGCCAGATCTTCAACTCATCGAATCCCTGCAAGGCAGAGGCCTTGCCGTAAATATTATTGACCCCATGCAGATCGGGGTCGTATTTCTCCGTTCGCAAGGTGAAGCGATTCTGATCGATGGGTCGTATGATCTCCAGATAAATGGGCTTGGTGAATCCTATCGAAGGTCCTATTCCCGTTCTCAGTGAGACTTCCACACCACTCTTTCGGTATTTCTCGGTCAGCACCTTCTTGATGCTGATGGTCGGGCGCACGACATAGAATGCATTGAGTTTTCCATAGGCATATCCTTTGGCGTCCTCGTAGAAGGCATTGAATTGTTTGACCTCTTTGGAGTGTTTCATGCCCAATATCTCGATACCGTAAAGCACGGTCCGATCTACTGTTTGAATATCCCCGTAGGCGAAATTGACACCCCAGCCCCTTGGATGAACATGCACTCCTCCTTGCAGGCTTTTGGTGAACAGCACAGTGGCCTCGTCATAGACCGTTTGTTGAGCCTTGAGCGGGGCTTGTAGGGCTATGCAGAGGATGAGAAAAGAACAGAAAAATAGAGAGTTCCTCATCAATTGTAAAACTACTATAAATGCAACGATATTTGGGCGAAAAAGTATGTATGGCGACTAGTAGAATCGTTTATAATGGAGATCTCAGATGCTCGCTTGAACATCTGCGCTCAGGCAGCGTTATCCGTTCGGATGCACCTATCGATAATCAAGGTCTAGGAGAAGATTTCTCTCCTACCGACCTAACTGCCTCATCTCTAGGGGCATGTATGTTGACGATCATGGGGATCAAAGCGCGTGATCAGGGTCTGGATATCCAAGGAGCACGATGTGACGTGACGAAGACCATGTTGGATGGTCCTAGGAGGATCGGTAAGATCCGTGTTCAGATTGAAATGCCATCCTCAGTTCCAGAGGATAAGCGGAAAGTGTTGGAAATGGTAGCGAAAAACTGTCCGGTGGCGCTGAGTCTATCCAGCGATATCGAACAGCAGGTCGAGTTCACCTATATCTAGGCTCAGCTTTCTACTTGCTCGCTCTTCACTGTGTCCACCTTACTGTAGGCAGCACAAGACTTGGATTTACTGCATGAAGTCAAGGCCATGCAGAAAAGAACAAAAGCAGCAAAAGCGAAAATCTTCTTAGTCATCTTGCTCAGATTTTGATAACGTCTTAGCGTCATTCGGATTCAAAAGTATACCTATTGTACTCATTAACGCGAAATTTGTTTCAATAATTATTCCACGATATATGTGTGGAACCGCCTTGTCGCGTTAAGTGTGCAGTCCTGAATACCCATGATACGGTCTATTCAATGTCTTTTGGTCCTTTTCTATCTGCCCATAGCTGCGCAGGTGACTGCCGATTATCACGCTGATCAGGTCGATCGTTTCGTGAATTGGGAGCGTCAGTTCGAATCCATAGATGCTTCTCGGGCATATCTGGATGATCAGGTCAGACAGCAACGTGAGGAAGGCTATCTATCATTCTCGATCGACTCTATGCGAATAGATGAGCCTTCTGTCCATTATTATATATATGTAGGACAACGATTCGATCTGCCCTCTGGACTCAATGCAGGTCATAGACAGAAATTGAAAAAGCTCGATCGTCTGGAGAACAATGGGTATCCCTTTGCTCGGCTAGAGATCAATAACAGTTTGGATTCTTCCCTTCTTCTTTCTGAAGCTGTCATCTATCCCGGCCCTTTGGTCCGATTCGATAGTCTGATCTTGCTCCAATCACCGCAACTTCCTGCTAAGGTCATCGGTCATCATTTAGGAATCCGCTCAGGGGAAATATATAATGAAGAATTGGTGGAAGATGCTGATCGAAGGCTACGTCAATTGCCCTTCTTACAAGTAGTGCGGAATACCTCGGTCATCTTCTCCGGTCAGAAGGCCAGGGTGCTTCTAGGAGTAGAGAAACGCAATGCCAATCAAGTGGATGGTATAGTGGGTTTTCAGCCGGATGCTGATGGGAAGGTAAGCTTTACGGGAGAGGTGCAATTGGACCTGCAAAATGCCTTCTCCCATCTAGATGCGATCCATCTTCGATGGCAACGCGTGGCCGATAATACACAACGATTGGAATTCGATATCCGCTATCCCTATCTTTTCGGTTCGCGATTGGGAGTGAAAGCAGGTATCGAGCAATTCAGACAGGACACCACTTTCAATCAAGTGATACTGAATGCATCGCTTTTCACCATTCTGGAGAACTCGAGTTCATTTGCCGCTTTCATCTCATCACGAGTCGTCAATGACCTCTTGGTAAGCGATACAGTTCCTGGCAGTAGCACGCGTACCCAGCAGATCGGTGTAGACTATGAATACAATGCCCTCGATGATCGCTTCAATCCACGTAAAGGACTATTTCTTAATGCGGGAATCTCATATGGCGATAAGGAAGTGCAGTCAGGAACTGGGTCAAGCGAGCAGGTGTCGGTCGATCAATACATGGCCCAAGCGGATCTCGGTTATTTCATACCTATTAAGAAAAGGAGCACGTGTTTACTCCAGATGACTGGACAACGTATGGAAAGTGATGTCATTATTCCGAACGAGCTCTATCGGATAGGTGGGCTGAAAAGTCTGAGAGGCTTTGATGAACAGAGCATTCGGGCAAGCTCCTATCTGATCTCCACCTTGGAGTATCGTTTGCTCTTCGATGAGAGATCCTATCTGACCGCATTTGTGGACTATGCCTGGTATGAGCAGGATGTACTAGAGGGCTATCTGAGCGATACTCCCTATGGACTGGGGCTAGGAGCAGCATTTGGGACCGCTGCTGGGATACTCAATATAAATTATGCCCTCGGGAGTCAGCTCGGGCAGGCGATAGACCTGCAGACAGGAAAGATACACTTCGGATATTCTGCGCTGTTCTAGGAGCGAGGTTTATCTACATTTGGACCGCTATGGATTTCTCACTTTCAGATCTTGTTTTCAGAACATGCTCGGATTCGAGGAAGAAGCCCATCCTATGGATCTGTGTTGTCACATTGCTCATGGTGTTCCAAGGGTGTTTACCCACGAGCACTTTACGCGTTTATGAGGAACTATATGATCTGGATCCAGAATTCGGACATGATGCCTACGTCAGGCAATCCAGTGTCGATTCGGCTTATGTGTATTTCAGAGTGCGTACCGGGCACCTACTGCACAAAAGGAAGGATACCCAATCCCCATTCAAGATCGATGTAGGATTCAAGGTGCTCACAGTGAGTTCGGTGGTTGGGAATTCTGACACCATCAGACATAACCTCATCAGGCAGTACGACAAACCCATGGACGAACTCGTCTACGGTCGATTCGCTATCCCTATGCGCGATTCAATCGACTACGAAGTGCGGATCTACATGAATGATAATGTCAGTAAGAAGCAGTCCAAATTCATCGCTTTTCATACCACCAGCGGGAATGACCATAGATATTTCAATGTTCTTGTAGAAGGGCGTCCGTCCAGATACTGTGCTTGCGCTCCCGGTCAGACTATAGCCCTCTTTCCCTATGGTTGGGGAGATGGGACGGCCATTGTCCGTGCTTATGAGCGTACAGATGGACTTCCACCACTTCCTTTTACCATCAATCCGCGTAAGCCACGGGTGATCACACCGGCCGGAGAGTTGACACTGGACTATAAAGGAGGAATAGAACTCAACTGTCCCGAACAGAACCTCCTGGAGTTATTCCAACCTGAGCTCAATACGGTACTCGAGGTCCCGATATACCCAGCTGCCTTCCCCAAGATGACAAGTCATCAAGATATGGTCGAGGTGCTGCGATTCATCACTTCTACCGATGAGTATACTTCGATGATGAATGCGGATGATCATCAAGAGGCCTTAGAACGTTTTTGGATCACATGTGCCGGAAGCCGTGAACGGGCCAAGGTGCTCATCGAGCAGTACTATTCACGAGTAGAAGAGGCCAATCTCTTCTTCTCGACCCATATGGAAGGATGGAAGACCGACCGTGGTCTGATCCATATCGTATACGGTCCGCCCAATGAGATCGAGCGGAGTGGCAATCGAGAGACTTGGTATTATGGGGCGAGTGATGCTGAAGATCCCTTGGAATTCACGTTCTTCAAAGAAGGAGATTACATATTGGACCGGACCCTCGATCACAGGCCCAGTTGGTATCTGACGATGGATGCATGGAGAAGTGGAAGGACCATAAGCCCCTAA
>JABDLZ010000161.1 GCA_013001705.1 Flavobacteriales bacterium | reverse complement strand
CTGAGGTGATCAGTTCGGTCTTGTTCTCCTCATCGATACCGATTCGCCACGAGTCTCTCATGTGCGACTGTGCGACCCATACCACGATCAAGGATAGGATCAAGAGGATCCAACCTATGAGTTCGAGCGTATCATGCTGGAGATACCAGAATGGAAGGAGATGATACTGCCAACTAGGGACAAAAGCATGGATCGATACCACGACCAATTCCAGCAAGGAAATGAAGCCGAAGACCTTTCCGTTATAGCCATGAGCATCATCTCCTTTATTGAAGGTGAGCGGATTGACGCCTGTCTTTTTCCAAAGGAGATATGACCTGAGAAAGAAGACGAGGAAGAAATAAACGATGAAGAAAATGAATAGATACATGGTCTCGTTTTAATGTTCGTGTTCTAGTTCACCCGCCTTGGACTGCGCATCCACGTAATATGCTCCTTTGACAACGACCTTCATTCCATCGGGCATCGGGTCGATCAATTTCACCTCACTGTACCCTTGGTCTTCCGCACCGACAGTGACTCTGAGTTTTATGAAACTCAGCTCACCATCCTCTACTTCTGCGGTGGAAGCGAAGATGTAGGCATCCATCCCATCCCTGATAATGGCTTCGGATGGGAGGCCTTGCACGGTGGCATCCGTCAACCAGATCTTGTATCGTATGAATAGATCTTTGATGAAAGGGGGACGTTCTTCCTCAAGATGTCCATGAATCCGTACAGTCTTGGTCTGTTGATCGAATTCTTTTCCGATCACGGCCACTTCACCTGAGAATTCCTCTGTACCGATGGCTGGAACACTGTAGCTGATCCGTTGCCCTTTTTCGACCTTCGAGATGTCTTTTTCGAATACATCCAGCTCCAAATGGAGATGCCCATCATCCACGATCTCCATCAACTCCATTTGTGGATCCACATAAAGTCCATTGTGCAGGGTCAAGGATGTGATGTAACCTGTGATCGGTGCGGTCACTACGATCTCCTTTCGGATGTTTGACGCTGTAAGTGACGATGGATCGATGCCCAGGTATTGAAGATGCTTTGCCGTGCCGTTCAAGTTGGCTTCAGCCTTGGCGAATTCGGACTCCAATTTCTGGAGGCTCTTGGCCACTCCCGCATCGGCAGCGACCAGTGCGCGCTGTCGCTCTAGATCGGCTCGTAAGTAGTCCAAGTCTGCCTTGCCTTCGAGGTACTGCATCTGTTGGTCGATGATCTCCGCATTCTCGATATAGGCTATCCGAACTCCTTTCTCGATGTGGTCGCCTTCCACATATTTATTACTGCCCTTGACAATACCCGATGTCCTTGCGGTGACACCGCTATAAGCATTCGGTGGAAGCCCGAGCGTTCCTGTGGCCGAAATGAAATCATTGACTTTGATGGCTTCCATTTCTCCGAATTCAAGACCGATGGCCTCGATCTGTTCACTGGACAGATGAATGCCTTCGGAATGTTCATCGTCATGACCTCCTTCGCTATGTTCATCATGATCACCTTCTCCGTGATCATGACCAGAGTGATCCTCTCCTTGCTCTTCCGAAGTGCCATGATCATGTCCATCGCCTTCCGTGTGTTCATGACCACAAGAGGTCACGACCGACATCATGACCACCATGATCATGAGTTGAACTATGTTATTCTTCTTTTTCATTTGTTCTTGTCTTTTATTGGATCAATAAAGTGTTGTCCGTAATGTTTTTGCTCTGGAATAGGCACGCACAGCCTCCGCGTAGATCTGATAGTTACTCAAGCTGAGATCGAGGGCATTGAGTAATTCCAGATAACCGATCGTACCAGCCTCATAGTTGAGTTGACTGATCCTGACCATCTCTGGGTCTATGTCTTCCACCAATTCTTGATACTCCCTGATCGTATTGGCCTCACTGGTCATCAGGTAGTCAAGTTCACTTCTTCGCATGTCGATACGCATGCGGGTGGCTTCGATCTGCGAATCGGCCAATTCGAGTCCGATGCGCTGAGCCTTGGCCTCTTTTCGGTATACATTGTTCAGCAGTGGAATGGACAGGCCGACTTGGAATCCATAGAGTCGGCCTCCCTCGAAGTAGTCCTGTGAGGAATAACCGATAGTCGCCTCTGGAGCAAGAGCCGCTTTTTTCATTTTCAAAAGAGCCGTCTGTCTTTCCTTCTCCAGCACACTGCGTTGCAACAATGGACTGGTGCTATTGGGCTGTGCACCTTCCAGCAGTATATCAGCATCAAGCGACTCTGCCATGGGTAGCAGAGAAGAACCCATCAAGAGCTGCAGTCGCATCTGACTCGACTCCAAATCTCTACGGGCACGCAGAAGTTCAGTCGATACGGCTTTTGCTCTGGATCGTATGGCCATCAATTCGACTTGGTTCACTTCTCCCAACTCTACTCTGGTCTCAGCTCGCCTCAGATTCTTTTGATACAGCGAGTCCACTCGATCATAGAGTTCGACTTGTGCCGCCCTGGTCTGGATCGCTCTGTAGAGGATCTCCACCTCAGCCTTCAATTTAGCTTGTGTGATGGCCTTGGAAGTGTTGGCGATGTCCAATTCGGCCTCTTGCAATCTGTCTCTGGCCATTGCAGCCATGGGCAAGGGAATGGCCTGATCTACACCGAACATCTCTACCTGCTGACCATTCGGTTCGCCTTGACCATCACCTTGGTAATAGAGATCGGTGTTGCCTAGTCCGTAGCCGATCTTTTTAAGCTGAGCGGCTTGATCCACTTGTAGATCAGCAGCACGGATCTCTGGATTATTCTCCATGGCCATCTGCAAGGCCTGATCCAAGGTGACCGCTTCTGTCTGTGCTTGTATCGAAGTCGAAGCAAGACATAGTAAGAGGACAGTGATTGCTCCATTGATACTACTTCCTTTCTTTCTCCGTTCACTCCATCGCTCGAACCACGAATAGAGAATAGGCAGAATGATCAACGTCAGGAAGGTAGCGCTGATCAGGCCCCCGATGACCACGGTGGCCAATGGTCGTTGTACCTCGGCTCCTCCAGAATTGGAAAGTGCCATCGGTAGGAAACCGAGAGAGGCTACTGATGCTGTCATGATCACTGGTCGTAAGCGGACTTTGGTTCCGACACGTATGCGTTCGCGTATATCTGTCATACCTTCATTTTTGAGTTGATTGAAATAGCCGATGAGTACGATCCCATTGAGCACCGCCACACCGAATAGCGCGATGAATCCGATTCCCGCTGATATGCTGAAGGGCATACCACGCAGATAGAGCGCGGCAACACCACCGATGGCCGATAACGGGATAGCGCTGAAGATCAATCCTGCTTGAGCCATGGATCCGAAAGTGAAATAGAGCAATAGGAAGATGATCGCCAATGCGATAGGCACTGCGATCATCAATCGCGCATTTGCGGCTCTTAGATTCTCAAACTGACCACCATAGGTCACATAATAACCAGGAGGCAGTTCCAATTGATCGAGTTCGGTCTGTATCGAGCCGACCAATGACTCCACATCGGTATCTCCTGCATTGACCCCGATGACGATACGCCTATTCGTATTGTCTCTGGAGATCTGCATCGGTGCATTGATCAGCTCTACTTCAGCCATATTACTTAGAGGAACTTGTTGACCATTGTTGAGGGTAATGAACAGCTCGCTCACATCTTGGATATCGGTGCGCTCGCTATCATCAAAGCGGATCACCAGATCGAAGCGTTTTTCTCCTTCATAGATCACGCCCGCTTTTTCTCCTGCAAAAGCAGATCGCACAATGCGATTGACCTCGGCTACATGGAGTCCATACTGAGCGAGTTTTGCATAGTCATAACGGATGAAGATCTGCGGCATTCCGATCGTCTGTTCCACATTCACCGTTCCGACCCCATCGATCGGTGCGATCAATTGCTCCGCTTCTTTTGCCTTGGAATAGAGTAGGTCAAGGTCTTCACCGTAGATTTTGATGGCAATGTCGGCCTTGGTGCCGGGCATCAATTCGTTGAAACGGAGCTGAATGGGCTGGGAGAATTCATAGCCTACACCAGGTATGCTCGACAGAGATTCCTCGATGGCCTCAAACATGCCGGGTCTATCATTGGCAGTCACCCATTCCTTACGAGGAGTCATGACAAGGACATAGTCTCCGATCTCCACTGGCATGGGGTCCGTAGGGATTTCAGCCGATCCGATATTGACCACCGCATCGGTGATCTCAGGAATATCGGCCATCAGTTTATTTTGGATCATACTAGCCGTTTCCACGCTCTGGCTCAATGAACTCCCTGGAGGCAAAATGTGCTGCAGGGCTAGATCACCTTCTTCGAGGGTCGGTATGAATTCTCCTCCCAGACGATTGAATCCGACAAGACTGACAATGAAGAGTACAACTACCGCTGCAACAAAGGCGACCTTCGTCTTCAGTGCATATTCCAAAGTTGGGACGTAGAACCTGAGGAAGAAGCCATTGATCTTGTCGGCCAAAGTCTTTTTTGTAGATACTTTCTTGTTCATGAACAGGGCAGTCATCATAGGGACATAGGTCAGCGAGAGGATCAATGCACCACCGATGGCGAGCATGACCGTTTGTGCCATGGGTTTGAACATCTTGCCCTCGATCCCTACAAGCGCAAGGATCGGGATATAGACCATGAGAATGATGATCTCTCCAAATGCGGCCGAGCTTCTGATCTTCTGCGAAGACTCGATTACTTCCTCATCCATCTGCGATGCAGTCAGCCGTTTACCTCCGAATCGGACATGCAAGCGATGAACGATGGACTCCACAATGATGATCGCCCCATCCACGATAAGTCCGAAGTCGATGGCTCCCAAACTCATGAGATTGGCAGAGATACCGAGCAGGTTCATCATGGCCAAAGCGAATAGCATGGAAAGAGGAATTACTGAGGCCACAATCAGCCCGGCCCGCCAATTACCGAGCATGAGGATCAGGATGAGAATGACGATCAGTCCACCTTCGATCAGATTCTTCTCGACCGTTCCGATCGCGCTGCTCACCAATTTGTCTCGCACCAGATACGGTTCGATCACAACTCCTTCGGGCAAGGATCCTTGTATCTGTTCTACCCGTTCCTTCACCAGTTCGGTCACCTCGGCCGAGTTGGCCCCTTTGAACATCATCACCTTACCACCCACGACTTCTTCTCCGTTGCGCACCAGCGCGCCATAGCGAGGTGCCCTGCCAAAACCTACATCGGCCACATCACTGATAATGATGGGAATGCCGTTCTTGACCGTGATCACGATACGCCCAATGTCTTCAAGCGATCGGGCAAGCCCTTCCGTACGGATGTAATAGGTGAAGGGCCCTTTTTCGATATAGGCACCGCCAGTATTCTCATTGCTCTTCTCCATGGCATCGAAGATGTCAGTGACATCGAGTCCCATGGACTTCAGACGGTCAGGATCGACCGCTACTTCGTACTGTTTTAGAAAGCCACCCATGGAATTCACCTCGGCTACTCCCGGAATACCGGACAATTGCCTTTTGACAATCCAATCCTGGATAGAGCGGAGTTCTGAGGGAGAATATTTCTCTTCATACCCTTCGGTAGGTCTGACCACATACTGGTATATCTCACCAAGTCCGGTAGAGATGGGAGCCATTTCCGGGGTGCCATATCCATCGGGTATCACATCCTCTGCTTCTTTGATCCGCTCGGTGATGAGCTGTCGCGCCAGATAGATATCATGCGACTCATCGAATACCACAGTGATCACCGAAAGTCCGAACTTGGATATTGAACGGATCTCTTCGATGTCCTGCAGGTTCTGAAGAGAGAGTTCGATCGGGGTAGTGATGAACTGCTCCACTTCTTGCGTGGCCAAGGAAGGCGATACGGTGTAGATCTGTACCTGATTATTAGTGATGTCAGGTACGGCATCAATGGGTATCTGAGTGGCCGAATAGAGCCCCCAAATGATCAAGGCAAAGGTGAATAACCCCACCATGAGCTTACTCCGCACGGAGTAGGCGATTATTTTATCGAACATGAAATGAAATTGAGTGTTAGACTTACCAGAATACTCAGGTCAGGTGGCCCTTCTAGGGCACACTTCACCTAAGAACTAAGACTAACAGCGGGCTGGGGGATGCCAGATATCGGAGTGGACTTCGATGGAGATGTCTTCGATCCAAATGGAACGATGGTCGTTCAAGGAATGGTCGATCTTACGCTGCTCTTCACCAATAGGAGGCATTGTAATAGCGATTCCGCAGCAAGAACAAGTACAGAATGGGGAGCATCCGTCTTCATGGTCGCCATGATCCTCATGCTCGTGCTCAGCGTCTGAATGAGAATGTGTGACATGCTCTACTGCTATCTCGCCCTCCACATGTTCCTGCTCCATACCATCGGTGCATGGCAGCACAGAGATGCCGAGGAACAGGATGGACAATATGAAAGAAGCGATTCTCATTCTTAAGCAATCAAAAGTAGTTTATTTTGATATACGCATCGGGGTTAGAAAAGATACTCTCGTTCTGCTAGTGCCGAGTTAGCGTACGCAGTAAAATTGAAAGTATGTCATCGCTTCAGACACATCACTGCTCCCTCGTCCCTCGGGCCAGCGATAAGTCTTCGCCTTACCATATAAGGCCAGCCCGCTATTAAAAAAGGGATTGTCTCGCACTTGTGTTTCAATTCGCCATTTGGGTCTTGACGGTTGGAGTAGACGTGCTGTGTGGCTGAATATTGGAGAGGACGTGCTACGTGTGCCGAATTTTGACGTGCTGGATGATTGAAAATTGGAGCGGACGTGCTGCATGTGCCGAATCTTGCCGCAGGAATGGGCACGCGATCTCAAAAAAGTGAATTCGAAGAGAGGTGCGAATCGAACCGAATAATTGACGAACTTGGTGGATGAAAAAAGCCTCTAACACGGTGTCATACCCCAGCCCCGCACAAAGCTCCCCGCTCACCGCGCTATCGCGCGACTCCGCCTTGGGCCGTGGCATACACTGGTTACGTTATGCATAATGCAAGCTAGCGTGAGTTGGAGTAGGCCAAACGCACAAAACCACGCGCTTAGAAGTGCTTCTTAGACGTGCTCGGTGTACCGAATCCTCACATAGACTCGTGACGTGTTAGC
>JABDLZ010000160.1 GCA_013001705.1 Flavobacteriales bacterium | reverse complement strand
GCTTATGACTTCGGTGAGATCGACTGGGATGAATTCTGGCAGGTGGTCAAAGGTGATGGACCTTGCAACCGAGAACGTTTGAAAGCGCGCAATGACGCTTGGGACAAAGGTGCTTGGGTAAGGGAGGCGGCTGTAGCCTATGCCGAGAAGAAATCACAACGGAAGGAATCAAAAGTAGCCTGAGACAAGTTGTTGGGTTACTGGGTATGTGAGTTGACTCTTTCACGAGACCATCTAGCGCCTAAACCCCGCAACTCAGAAACACGAATGCAATGAGTGAAAAGAAACAATGGCCCATCTGGGAAGTCTTCATCCGCAGTAAGAACGGACTGGAGCATCGCCATGTAGGGAGTCTTCATGCCTCTGACGAGGAAATGGCCTTGGAGAACGCACGTGATGTATATACACGTAGACAAGAAGGCGTGAGCATCTGGGTGGTGGAGTCCAAGCATATCCACGCGACCAATCCAGAGGATATGGGTGAGCTGTTCGAGCCGGCCAAGGATAAGGTCTATCGACATCCTACCTTCTATGACCTACCAGACGAATTGAAGCATATCTGATGAAGGACCAACTCTATAAATATCTCCTTATGCTGGGAGACAATTCATTGATCATCGGTCATCGACTGAGCGAGCTATGTGGGCATGGTCCCAATCTGGAGACCGACATCGCCCTGACCAATCACTCCTTGGATTTCTTTGGGCAGGTCAGAAGTTATTTCCAATACGCAGGTGAGATTGCTGGAGAAGGAGATGAAGACACCATCGCCTTTCTACGCTATGAGCATGAGTACTTGAACGTGCACCTGGTCGAACAGCCCAATACGGATTTCGCTCATGTGATCGTCCGGCAATTCCTCTTCGATGCATTCCATTATCCTCTTATGAGAGCATTGATGCAGAGTTCGGATAAGACCTTGGCAGCCATAGGAGCTAAAGGTGAAAAAGAAGCAGCATATCACCTGCGTTTCTCCAGCGAGTGGGTAAAGCGATTGGGAGATGGCACAGAAGAGAGTCACCAAAGAGCGCAAGATGCTTTGGACCATCTCTACCGACTAGGTCATGAGCTTTTTGAAGAGACAGAAGTAGAGCGAGAAATGAAGGAAGCGGGTATTGGAGCTGACCTCGAATCCATTCGTACAGAATGGAAAGAGACCACAGATAATGTACTGAAAGAATCGACCTTGACCATCCCAGAAGGCCCGGCTGCTATAACGGGAGGAAAGCGTGGCATACACACAGAGCACATGGGATATATCCTAGCTCAGATCCAATACATGCAACGGGCCTATCCCGACATGGTGTGGTAATGGATGGGTCTTGCTTAACAGTTGACTGTTATTCGGACCACCCACTTCGAATTCCTACGGCTCCTCCTCTATCTCAGCAATACGTAGCAAAGGAGTGAAATCGACTATTGAACATATCGAACCTGAGATCAGGTCCATCCTAGATACCGTCCATGACCCGGAGGTCCCGGTGTTGACCGTAATCGACTTGGGTATCATGCGCAAGGTCGAGCGCGATGGGAAGAAGATCCTATTGCACATCTCTCCTACCTATTCAGGTTGTCCAGCCATGGACACGATCTCGGATGATCTCAAAACCGCCTTTGCACGCAATGGATTCGAGGCAGTAGTAAAGCTAGTCCTATCACCCGCTTGGACCACGGATGATATGAGCGAAGAAGGGAAGCGAAAACTGGAAGAGTATGGCATAGCTGCACCGCTGGATGAGTCGGCCGATAAAGCCGCTTTGACGGGTACAGGGAACCAGGTACCGTGTCCCCGTTGTAAATCCACGGACACCAAATTGGTCTCAGCTTTCGGTTCTACAGCCTGTAAAGCCCTCTTCCAATGCAATGACTGCCTGGAGCCATTCGACTATTTCAAGTGTTTACGGTGATTTCCTTCTGACCATGCGATTCATCTCCCGTATCCTCGACAAAAAAGACCCAGTTCACATCATGCCCTTCGGTGGATATGCTAATGATACCCAGATGATCTGTCGGGCCCGGGTGCTCGAAGATGAGGGGATCGCCTACACTGAGGATGATGGAAAACTGCGCAACATCTGGAATAGTTTCAAGCGATTTGAAAGCGATGAATGGTCCGATGTGCTGGTCAGGGCCACATTGAAGGAAAAAAGGATAGAGTTGATCAGTGACCGAGAAGGGTATGTAGAAATCGATGATAGCCATGATTTCGAAGAGCGCCCAGAAAGCATGCAGTGGCTACCGGTCGAGTTCTCTCTAAGCCTTGCAGGACAGGACCCTTTCAATATCCTGACCCGGGTCATGCAACCTGGAAAAAATGCTCGATTCGGAATCATATCCGATGTGGATGACACCGTCATCCATACAGGAGTAAGCAGTCGCTTCAAATGGCGGTTAATGGTCAATAGTGTAGCCGCTCATAGTTACGAACGTAAAGCATTGAATGGAGCGGCTGGATTCTACTCAGCACTTCACAAAGGACCCACTGCCAAAGAACAGAATCCGGTCTTCTACGTGTCCAATAGCCCATGGAATCTGCACGAGTACCTCAGCACCTTCCTGCAACACCACTCATTTCCTGAGGGGACGCTTCTATTGCGCGATTTCGGTCTTAAAACTATGAAGAAGGCTCATCCTTTCCTTGAAGGAGCCAAGTATAAGCATGTCGTACAGATCCTCAAGATGTACCCCCATCTACCCTTCATCTTGCTGGGCGATGCGGCCGAATTGGATGCCGATATCTACTTGCATATAGCTAAAGAATTTCCAGAACAGATCCAGGCTATCTACATACGGGCAGTGGATCATGTGAAGCGGACCGACCGAGTCAAGGAGCTGATCTTGGCACATAAGAATCGGCCAATCTATCTGGTCGGAGATATGCAGGAAGCACAAGAGCACGCACGCACCATCGAGCTCATCTAGTGGAAGAGATACCTTCGCACCATAACGAATCACGACTATGACCATCGGAATCATCGGCTCTGGCACCATGGGGAGTGGAATTGCCCAAGTGGCAGCCACGTATGGCTGGAATGTCAGGCTATTCGATACTCGGCAGGATGCACTGGATATCAGCCAAGGCAAATTAGAGAAGCTCCTTTCCAGGTTGATAGAGAAAGGTAGAATGGACGAGAGTAAGAAGACGGATATCCAATCCAAGATCGACTACGTGAATTCCATGCAGTCCTTCGCAGAGTGTGATCTTGTCATCGAAGCGATCATCGAGGATCTGGAGATCAAGAAGTCCGTCTTCCAGCAAGTAGAATCCATTGTTTCAGATGACTGCATCATTGCAAGTAATACCTCCTCGCTGAGTATAGCATCTCTCGCATCGTCATGCCAACAGCCTGAGCGATTCATTGGAATCCATTTCTTCAATCCAGTACCCTTGATGAAGTTGGTAGAGATCATTCCTGCAGTACAGACCAGCGAATCAACAAGTACCAAAGCGCGTACGATCATCGACTCATGGGACAAGCTAACGGTCATAGCCAAGGACACACCGGGTTTCATTGTCAACAAGGTGGCCCGTCCTTTCTACTCCGAGGCATTACGCATCGCTGAAGAAGGAATCGCGGATTACGCCACCATCGATTGGGCCATGAAGGAGATCGGAGGATTCCGCATGGGACCCTTTGAGTTGATGGATTTCATCGGAAATGATGTGAACTATGCCGTGACCGAGTCTGTTTTCGAGGCATTCTATTATGACCCGCGTTATAAGCCCGCATTCACACAGAAAAGACTCGCTGAAGCGGGTTATCTCGGACGGAAGTCAGGTAGAGGATACTATGATTACTCCGAGAGCAACTCTTTGCCTCGACCCAAGACCGATGAGACTCTGGGCAAAGAGATCGTAGACCGCATAGTCGCACTGCTGATCGATGAAGCTGCTGATGCTGTGATGTACGGCATTGCATCCAAAGAAGATGTCGAGACGGCTATGACCAAAGGTGTCAACTACCCCAAAGGACTACTCGCATGGGCTGATGAGATCGGGATATCTACGGTGGTCGAGCGATTGGATACCCTATTTGATCATTACCATGATCCGCGTTATAGATGCTGTGGCTTGTTGAGGATGATGGCCAAGGACAAGAAGACATTCTATTGAATCAAAATCTAAATGAGAATTTGACTGAAAATGGAAGAGGAAAAGCTATATGATACTCTGGTTGATTCGACCGAGACTCTGAACGTCAGCGATTTCACCGAGAATATCTACAATTATGAAGATCGATTGGTTCGTTTTGCCGGGGAAGTGAAACTCTGGTATATGAGAATCGAGAAATCAGATGTCAATAAGTACTATGGGCATCAATTACTCCGATCATCAGGGGGAGCTGCCTTGAACTATGGAGAAGCACAAGGAACGCTGACTCCGAAAGACTTCATTTTCAAGATGAGCTTAGTTCACAAGGAACTCAGGGAGTGCAGAGTGAATCTCAAGATATTGGACCACGGTGAATCTTCGAATGAGATCAATGTACTCCTGGAAGAAGTCTCGGAATTAATGGCGATAAGTGCTCGAATGATATTGAATGCTCAGAAAAAACATGGGCATCAATCAAAATCAAAATGAGAATCAAAATGATCGGCTCATTATGACAAAAGACGATCCGTGTCATTTTGATTTAGATTTTCATTCACATTTTAATTGATATGAAACTAGAAAACTACGTACTCGGCAACTGGACTCCCGGAGATGGAGATGGAACACCGCTTCACAATGCCGTGAATGGTGAGCTCGTGGCTACGGCTACCACCAAGGGATTGGACTTTGGAGACATCCTGCAATACGGACGAGATCATGGAGAAGCGCTGCGCAAGATGACTTTTTGGGAACGAGGAGTCATGCTGAAGAAACTCGCACTTTATCTCACCAAGCGCAAAGACCAGTTCTATGAGATCAGCTACAAGACCGGTGCGACCAAAGTCGATTCTTGGATAGATATCGAAGGGGGATTCGGCAACCTCTTTGCCAATGCTTCTCTGCGCAGGAACTTCCCAAATCAGACCTATCATGTGGATGGAGAACCCATCGACCTGAGTCGAGGAGGGTCATTCATGGGTCATCACATCATGGTACCCAAAGAAGGTGTGGCCATCCACATCAACGCCTTCAACTTCCCGGTATGGGGCATGCTCGAGAAATGCGCTGTGAACTGGATGGCAGGAGTCCCAGCTGTCGTGAAACCCGCCACTCAAACGAGTTACCTGACCGAAGCTGTCGTGCGTGAGATCATCGCCAGTGGAATTCTACCAGAAGGGGCACTTCAATTGATCTGTGGCTCTGCTCATAGCATCTTGGACACAGTGGAGTCTCAAGACGTGGTCACCTTCACAGGATCCGCCACTACAGGGCGAATGCTGAAGTCCAATGCGCGGATCATCGAAGAATCCGTACCCTTCAATATGGAGGCCGATTCTCTCAATTGCACCGTGCTGGGAGAGGATGCGGTACCTGGTACTCCCGAGTTCGACATATTCATCAAGGAGGTGCGCAAGGAGATGACCGTGAAGTGCGGACAGAAATGTACCGCTATCCGCAGGATATTTGTTCCTGAGAACCTGGTCGAGGATGTACAGATTGCCTTGGGCAAGGCCCTCGGCAAGGTCACCATCGGTGACCCCACCCATGAGCAGGTGCGCATGGGTGCCCTGGCCAGTATGGACCAGGTGGCCGAGGTCAGAGAGCGGGTAGCAGAGATCACTGCTACCGGAGAGATCGTCTATGGAGACCCTCAGAAAGTTGAGACCATCGGTGCTGATGCTGAGAAAGGTGCATTCCTCTCTCCTATCCTTATGCTGGAAAAGAACCCCCATACAAATAGGGCCGTTCATGAGGTAGAGGCATTCGGTCCGGTGAGTACCTTGATGCCCTACAATGGAATCGATGACGCCATCGAGTTGGCCAAGATGGGGAAAGGATCATTGGTCTGCTCCATCACTACAGCAGATGATAGCATAGCGAGAAAATTCACCATTGGAGCAGCAAGTCATCACGGCCGTATCCTGATCCTCAACAGGGATTCTGCCAAGCAAAGTACCGGTCACGGTTCTCCCCTACCGACCCTGGTCCATGGTGGCCCTGGAAGAGCAGGCGGTGGAGAAGAAATGGGCGGTGTGCGCGGTGTCAAACACTATCTGCAACGCTGCGCCATTCAAGGATCTCCGACCACCTTATCTGAAGTCACAGGAATCTACCAGGCCAATGCAGCCTATAAGGAGGCCGAGAAACATCCTTTTGCCTATCATTTCGAGGACATCCGACCGGGCATGAGCCTGAAGACCCACAAGCGGACGGTCACCGATACAGACATCATCAACTTCGCCAATCTAACCTGGGATCACTTCTATGCCCATACCGATATCACGAGTCTGGATGGAAGCATTTTTGAGAAGCGGACGGCCCATGGATATTTCATCATCTCGATGGCAGCCGGGCTCTTCGTCTATCCCAATAAAGGACCAGTAGCAGCCAACTATGGTCTGGAAGACTGCCGCTTCACTCGACCGATCTACCACAACGACACGCTCTATGTGCGTCTGACCTGTAAGGAGAAGCGGGAGCGTGATGCTAAAGGGAAGGAACATCCATCGGGCATTGTCAAGTGGTTTGTGGAGGTATTCGATACAGACGATGAACTCGTGGCTGTAGCGACCATACTGACCATGGTACAGAAGAAAAGTCCATTCATGGAAGTGAGCGCGAAGAATCTCACAAAGGCCTTGGCCAAATTGAAGGAAGACACCAAACCGAAATGGGGTAGCATGAGCGCCCAACGGATGGTCGAGCATCTGGAAGAAGCCTATGAATATGCCATGACCGATGAGGAGCGGGAGATCACTACAC
>JABDLZ010000159.1 GCA_013001705.1 Flavobacteriales bacterium | reverse complement strand
TCCTTGCGATAGGCGGCCTTGCCGATGCGCTGGAACATTGGGAGCTGCTCAAAAAGATAGTCCAAGGTCTCGGTGTAATCCATGGGGTGCAAAGGTGGGGATTAGATAATGAGTCAATTAGATAATTAGAGGATGAGATAATTAGATGATGGCTTAATAATGTCATAAAGTTGAAAAGGGGGAGTAGGATGAGCCAATTAGTGAATTAGCCAATTTGCTGATAGGATGATTCTGGAAAGTTGGTTCCAGAAACTCTCGAAGGGCCGGGATATGAGGAATTGATGATGGTCGAATGTATGTCATGAAATCGTGTACGGGGTCCCTTTAGGGATATAGGGTGTGGGGGAGAATTAAGAATGCGGAATTGTGAATTCAGAATGTCATTTCCCAAAACCTGTCATCCCGAGCCTGCCGAGGAACAGAACCCGGAACCCAGAACCTGTCATGCCGAGTTTGTCGAGGGACAGAACCCTCCTAGCTACTCCAACTTGAAGATGAAGGTCATGGTACCGCGTTGCTCTACTGCGGAGGAGGGGTCGGCATTGAAGCGGGCCTTCTTGGCGGCCTTCTCGGCCAGGGATACCAGGTGCTGACTGGTGGTATTGGAAGCAGCCAGATTCAGTGAAGTGCGGGTGACCTTCCCATCGCGCCCGACCCAGATATTGAGTACTACTTTACCTTCTTCACGGGGTTTCTCGGTGACCACCGCTCCACCCTCATAACCTCTGCCTGCAAGCTCCCAGCTATTGCCGCTTCCTCCCATGACTCCTTTTCCTGCGGGGGATCCATCGGGTCGGCCGGTATTGCCAGGTCCTTCTTCATCCTCGCCTTCACTACCTCCACCTGTGGGCGTACTGTTGAAGACATTGCTCATGGCATCCTGCAATTCCTGGCTGGGTTGCGGATCGGGCTCGGGTTCAGGAGTGGTCTCCTGCACGGTCTCTTGGGGAGTGGTCTCCGGTGTGCTCACCGGGCTTTCTTCCTGTGTGACCACTTCTTCTTCTACCGCCTCGCTCTCAGTAGGAGTGGTCTCGGTGGGGGCTACTTCTTCCACCTGTTGATTCTCATTGATCACTTGGGATTCGGTGTCTCCACTCCCGCTATCGGTCCAGCCGAGTTCGATCATGGCACCTTCGGGTTCAGGAAGAGGGTCGGGCTGGGTGAGTCCGATGAACATGAACAGGATCAGCACCAATACGTGGAACACGATGGTGACAATGAGTCCGGTCCGTTTATCTCTATCCTGAATGAGTTCCATCTCACTGCGGTTTGGTCGCCAGCACGATCTTCCACCTGTTGCGCTTGGCTATATCGAGTACCTCTACCGTTTGGCCTGTAGGCACTGCCTTATCCACGTGTAGAACGATGCTCTTTTCATCATATACACTCAAGGCGCCTTGAAGTTCAGTCTCCAGGTTGTCAGGCTGGATGATCTTATTTCCTACCGAGTAGATCAGATCGGCATCTATACGGAGGGCCACGGTCTGTTTCTCCTTCGATTTATTGCTGCTATTGGGGAGGTCCACCGGGAGTGCATAGGGGCTCACCATGGTGCTCAGTATGATAAAGAAGATGAGCAGCAGGAAGACCAGGTCCGTCATGGAGGACATGCTGAAGGAAGGGTCGACCTTATTTCTTGATCGTAGATCCATGGGGCGACTATTTAGCAGGAGCATCCAGGACATCGAGGAATTCGATGCTTGAAGCTTCCAGTCCGTGAATTACCTTGTTCATTCGAGTCACTAGGATATTGTAGGCGATATAAGCGATGATGCCGATGATCAATCCGCCCACGGTGGTCACCATGGCCTGCATGATACCTCCGGAGAGTTGGGTGATCTCCACCCCATTGGCACTGATCTTCATCTGGTGGAAGGTCTGTATCATTCCTATAACTGTACCCAGGAAACCGACCATCGGGGCCGCACCGGCTACTGTGGCGAGAGTGGAGAGCCCTTTTTCCATACGGCCGATCTCCAGTTTACCCACATTCTCAATGCTATCTGATATCTCCTTGATAGGACGACCGATCTTGGTGATGCCCTTGTGGATCATATGACTGACGGGGGTATCTGCTTGGCGGCAGAGGTCCTTGGCCGAATCGATACGTCCATCATGGATGTAATCCTTTATCCGGTTCATGAAATCCTTCTCCACCTTACCGGCACGACTGATGGCGAGCATGCGTTCTACGAAGATGTAGATGGCAATGATGGACATCAGGGCCAGGGGCCCCATGATATACCATCCTCCATCTTTGATCATCTGCCAGACGGAGATGGTCTCCTCATCGGCCATTTCATTCATAGTCTCTGCGGCAGTTGCGAGTGTATCGCTGGCCACATTCATCTGTAATAGGAATAACAGTTCCATGGGTGATTTCCTTGCTTGTTGTGTTGAACGTGATAATCCCGTTCAAATTCTATTCAAGGATTGAAAATAGCGTGCCAAGCAAGGGCAGTCCCGGTGGACCGCCTGTATTATCAACAGATTGAGGTGGGGTAATCCCTACGCGTGACGCTATGCGATCATTGCCCGCATAAGGATGAAGCAGACGGCCCCGGCCAAGAATCCGATCAAGGCCAGCCATGCGATCTTACGCAGGTACCAGAAGAAATCGATGCGCTCCATTCCCATGGCCACTACTCCAGCGGCCGAACCTATGATGAGCATGCTGCCTCCAGTACCTGCAGCATAGGCGATGAAGTGCCACAGGGGATTATCGGTGGGTTCCGAGAACATGCCTAAACTGGCCGCCACCAGAGGTACATTGTCGATCACCGCAGAACCGGCTCCTAGTAGGAGGACCACCAAATCGGAGATGTTACTCCCGTACTCGGTGCCAAGGGCAGGCATGGTGTCCTGAAGCCAAATGGCAAATCCATAGAGTTCTCCGAGTGATTCCAGACCTGCTACTGCGAGAAGGATTCCTAAGAAGAATAGGATACTCGGCATCTCGATGCGAGAGAGAGAGTGGTGAACCGGACTGTGATGTGCGGCTGCATCGCTCTCCCTATGATCCACATTGCTCAGATCGAATTTAGAGCGGCTGTAGATCTCAGCAAACACGGCTACTACGGCCAAGGAGAGCATCATGCCCACATAGGGTGGAAGGTGGGTGGTCGTCTTGAAGATGGGGACGAATATGATAGCCCCCAGACCGAGATAGAGCATGGTAGAACTATGCTTCCCGATCTTCACTTCGGGCTCATCGATCATTTCCAGTTCCCCCTTGAAAGCGGGAAGAAAAGAAGCGATAAGCGAAGGAATCAGCATACAGACCAAGGATGGAATGAGCAGGTAGGTGATGAGCATACCGGTGGTCACCTTATCTCCTATCCAAAGCATGGTTGTGGTTACATCCCCGATAGGTGACCAAGCTCCACCTGCATTGGCTGCGATAACGATGATCCCCGCAAACCAGAGTCGGTCTTCCCGAGCAGGGACGATCTTCTGGAGAATGGAGATCAGTACGATAGTGGCCGTGAGATTATCGATGATGGCCGAGAGGATAAAGGCCAGGAAGGAGAATATCCAAAGGATCCTACGCTTGCTCTTCGTACGGATGAAACTCTTGATGGTCTGGAATCCATCGAAATAGTCGATGATCTCCACGATGGTCATCGCACCTAGGAGGAAGACAAGAATCTCAGAGGTCTTACCCAGATGGTGAAGCAGGGTCTCTTCCATGAGGTGCATCTTCTCATCGTGGCCGAATTCACTGAAATTGGTGATCAGCGCATGTTTTGCTGAGTCGAACCAGGTGTCGAATCCATCGATGCCTACTGCGATGAGGGCCCAGATGATGGCCATCATGCCCAGTGCAGGAATCAGTTTGTCAATACGGAGGTTATGCTCCAACGTGATGGCGAGGTAGCCGACCAAGAAGATGAGAAGGATAAGTGAGGTCATCATTTCAGACTAATTTATTGAGTGCTATTCCGAATGCGGTTTCTGTGAGGTGCATGCGTTCAGAATGCACCGAGTGGCACTCTTGAAGCGCTTGACGTATGGTATGTGAAGTATCATTGAATATCTCCTCATCATCGATCTCTGCTTCTCCGCCCATGAGATAGGCAAAGACTCGGGCCATGCCGCAATTGGAGATGAAATCAGGGATGAGACTCACCGAGCGGTCCACTTTTTCAGCGATAGGGCCATAGAAGATCTCCGCATCGGCAAAGGGTACATTGGCTCCGCAGGAGACGACCTCCAGCGCACCTGCTGTAAGTCGATCCATCTGTTCTTCGCTTACAAGTCTGGAAGAGGCACAGGGTAGGAATACCTCGGCATCCATGTCCCAGATCTTCTCATTGACCTCTTGGAAGGAGAGTATGTCGGGGCTGTTGAGTTTATTTCCGTCCTTTTTCAGGAAGAGGGTCTTCACTTCTTCGAAAGAGAGGCCATCGGGTCGAATGAGCCCTCCGGCCCGGTCGATGATACCCACTATGGAGGCTCCGCTTTGGGAGAGGTAGTAGGCTGCTGCCGAGCCCACGTTCCCCCATCCTTGCACGATGACCCGTTTATCTTTCAGGTCTCCTCCGTAAATGGAATAGAAATGCCTGACCGATTCTGCCACACCATAGCCTGTGATGAGGTCTGCCACCACATACTTGCGTCCGACATCCGGGCTGAATTGGTCATGCTCCACCACCTTCTTCACTCCAAGTCTCAGGGCACCTATGCGCCTGATCTTTTGGGCCTCATTGGGTTTGAAGTGACCTGTGAAAACGCCTTCTTGGGGATGCCAAACACCACAATCCTCTGTGATGGGAATGACCTCATGGACTTCGTCCACATTCAGGTCACCACCGGTGCCGTAATAGCTCCTGAGCAGAGGTGAGACCGCGTTATACCAGCGTTCCAGTACACCTCGCTTGCGTGGATCGGACGGGTCGAAGTTGATTCCGCTCTTGGCTCCACCTATGGCCGGGCCGGAAACGGTGAATTTCACTTCCATTGTCTTGGCCAAGGATTCCACCTCGCGTTGATCCAGGCCTACACGCATGCGGGTGCCTCCTCCGGCTGCGCCTCCTCTCAAGGAATTGATCACTACCCAGCCTTCTGCTTCTGTTTCGGGATCGCTCCATTTGAATACGATCTCGGGTTCCTTGTTCTCGAATTGCTTGAGGAGTTCTTTCATAGACGCTCAGAGGTATGCGGCCAAATGTAACGAATCAGCATACTGATATTCATCATGGTCGATGTATGATTCCACTGCAGTGATCGCGCGGAGCTCCGGTGACAGAAGCAAGCACATTGTTCTCATTTCGGATGCGAAGCACACCTAGAAAACCAAAGATCAGTGCCTCCTTATAGTTGATGAGCATGTCATCTGGTCGCGTGATATCCGCATTACAATGCTGGACCAAGCGTTCGATCAAGAAGTCATTGTACGCACCACCCCCTGTGAGAAGTACATTCTTCACTGACAGTGAATTCAGAGTATTGCCGATCTGCATGGCCATGTGTTCTACCAGTGTGGCCAATAGGTCTACTGGAGGCAAGCGTCTGCTTTCGCTCTTTTTCTTGAATTCACTGATATACCATTCACGTCCTAGGGATTTAGGTCCAGGTCGCTTGTAGTATTCCAGACTGTTCAATTGGGCGAGCAGGCGCTCATGGACATCGCCTGTGCGGGCCATGTGACCATCCTTATCATAGTCTTCTCCGGTGATGCGCGCTACATCGTTGAGGGCCATATTTACCGGGCATATGTCATACGCTATTCGCTTCCCCTTCGATTCGTAGGAGATATTGCTGAACCCGCCTAGATTGAGACAAAGGTCATACTCACTGAAAAGTAGACGATCGCCTATCGGGACCAAGGGAGCACCTTGACCACCGAGTTCTACGTCCCTTTTTCGGAAATCATTGATCACGGCCAGTCTCAGTTCCCTACTGATCACCTCCCCATTGCCCAGCTGAAGTGTCACCTTCTTTTCTGGACGGTGTAGGGCCGTATGTCCGTGCGATGAGATGAAATCCGGTACCAGCTGGAATTCATTGACGAAGTTCTCTATCAATTGAGCGTAGTAGGCTCCCAGCTCGAGATCCACATCTCTGAGTATCCGTTCAGGAAGTTCTTGGGCATTGATGAGGATGTCCTGCCATTTCTGTGTGTATGAGTAGGTCTTGGCCTCAATGATCTCATACTGCCAATCGTCTCCTTCTTTGCTGAAGGAGCAGAATGCAAGATCCACCCCGTCCAAGGAGGTGCCGCTCATCAATCCTATCACATGGTAAGTGACCATAGATCGTTGTCGAAATTAAAAGCAAAGGACCACCCTCTCGCCAAGTCGAGGAATCTTGCGATCATGGACCTGTGAATAGCACGATAAGAAGCTCAAAAGCCTATTTTTGGGTCCCTTTTTAGAGATTTCCCTTATGATGAATTTCGAGTTGAACGAAGAACAGATCGCTGTACGAGATGCGGCACGTGATTTTGCACAGAACGTACTCAAGCCCACGGTGATCGAGCGGGATGAACATCAACGCTTCGCGGCCGATGAGGTGAAACAGTTGGCAGAACTCGGGTTCTTAGGAATGATGGTCGACCCGAAATATGGAGGTAGCGGTATGGATACCGTCTCTTACGTCTTGGCCATGGAAGAGCTTTCAAAAATAGACGCCTCCACCTCTGTGCTGGTCTCGGTCAACAATTCTTTGGTGTGCTGGGGTCTAGAAGCATACGGGACGGAAGAGCAGAAGCAGAAATACCTGACTCCACTGGCCAAAGGAGAGAAGATAGGAGCATTTTGCCTGAGTGAACCTGAAGCCGGATCGGATGCGACCTCACAACGTACCACCGCTGAGGATAAGGGCGACTACTATCTTTTGAATGGGACAAAGAATTGGATCACCAATGGGGGTGTCGCCTCCACCTATCTCGTGATCGCTCAGACCGATAGGGATAAAGGACATCGAGGAATCAATGCCTTCATCGTGGAGAAGGAGATGGAAGGATTCGTGGTCGGGGCTAAGGAAGATAAGTTGGGCATACGAGGATCTGACACACATACTCTCATGTTCAATGATGTCAAAGTCCCAAAGGAGAACCGCATCGGTGAGGATGGATTCGGATTCAAATTCGCTATGAAGACCTTGAGTGGTGGGCGTATAGGGATTGCCGCTCAAGCTCTGGGAATCGCAGCGGGAGCCTACGAACTCTCTTTGGAATACTCTAAAGAAAGGAAGGCCTTTGGCAAGGAGATCCACAAGCATCAGGCAATCGCCTTCAAGCTAGCTGATATGGCTACTGAGATCGAAGCCGCTCGACTGCTCTGTATGAAAGCAGCCGTTTTGAAGGACGAAGGCAAGGACTACGCGCTTGCCAGTTCTATGGCCAAAGTATTTGCTTCAGAAGTAGCTATGAAGACCACCGTAGAGGCCGTTCAGGTGCACGGGGGATATGGATTCGTGAAAGAATATCATGTGGAGCGTCTGATGCGTGACGCTAAGATCACGCAGATCTATGAAGGCACCTCCGAGATACAGCGGGTGGTGATCAGCCGTAGCATACTCAGGGACTAAAGCATGTCTTCCAGTTGCTCGAGCCGTATGCCTCGAGAACCTTTGACCAGAATGACCGTGTCTTCCAGATCTATCTTTTGAAGGGCGGTCAGTGCGTCTTTGACATCGGTAAATATGCGTGCCTCTTCTTGCCCTTCCACATTCTGGAACTCATCCCCGATGAATATGGCATCGATGCCTTTGATCCGCGCGAGTTCTATCAGCTTGTAATGCTCCATTGGGGAGTCCTCACCGAGTTCCAACATATGACCTAGGATGGCGAATTTCCGTTTGCCTTTCATATTCGCCAGATTATCCAGAGCGGCTGCCATGCTGGAGGGGTTGGCATTATAGGCGTCCATGATGATCTGCTTGCCATCTTTCTCGATCAATTGACTCCTGTTATTCTCGGGCATATAGGAGCTGATGGCTTCGATGATCGACTCATCTTCCACTTGGAAATATCTACCTATCGCTATGGCTGCTTCGATATTGGACTGGTTATACTGACCTACCAAGTGTGACTCTATCCTACGACCCTCCCATTGCAGCGTGAGGAAAAGGTCAGAAGATGCGATGGTGGTGTTGACATAGGATTCTGGGTGTTCACCATAGATGATGCGCTCCAGCTCATCCGAGTGCTCCATCAGTATTTCCGATCGTCCATCGACAAATGCGAGCCCTTCTGTCATTCTGAGGTGGTCAAAGAGTTCGGTCTTTCCCTTGATGATATTCTCAAATCCACCGAACTCCCCGATATGGGCCTTACCGATGTTGGTGATCAAACCGATATCAGGCTGCGAGATACTGGACAGCAGTGCGATCTCCCCCACATGGTTGGCACCCATCTCTATGATGGCGATCTCATGGCTCCTGTCTATTTCGAGCAATGTCAAGGGTACACCTATATGGTTGTTGAGGTTTCCTCGGGTGGCGTGTACCAAGTATTTCCTGGACAGTACATCGCGGATCAATTCCTTGGTAGAAGTCTTGCCATTGGATCCGGTGATACCGATAAAGGGGATATCCAGAGCGTTCCTATGATGGGAGGCGAGGTCCTGTAAGGCATAGAGTACGTTATCTACCAACAAACACCTCTCATCCGTCTGATACTCCGCTTCATCGATCACCACATAGGCAGCTCCCGATTCCAAAGCAGAAGCAGCGAAGGTATTGCCGTTGAATCGTTCTCCCTTGAGCGCAAAGAAGATGGACCCTTCTTTGATATTGCGGGTATCTGTGCTGACTCCTGAAGAATCCAGATACAGGGTGTAGAGTTCCTCGATGCTCATTGCACAAATAAAAAAGACCCATCAGCACGATGGGTCTTTTCATTAAGATTCTTTTCTAGATGCTCCGGTCAATAACCGAATCCTCTTGGGCTTCCTACCCGGTCCATTGCACATCGGAATCCGATTTGCGCAGAGGCCTGGCGTTCATCCAAGAATCTACGGGTCGCAGGTATGGTGTAGTAGGCACGGTCTGCCCAAGAACCACCTTTATATACCCGAGCGCGATCATTGATCAAGGTGGTTGCACCCCAGTCGTACATCACATTACCCTCTACACCTTCTTGGTTGTAGAAGATACTGGACTCTTGATCACCATCCTTATGATCGATCTGCCAAGCTTCACGGTAATTCCTGCGGTCGATGTTCTCTTCAACGGTCACATCGCGCATTCTGATCTCACCAGGTGTGCTATCGATATAGTCTGCAAATCCTTTGAGGATGGTGCTTCCGATCGCGATCTCTTCATTGGCACGTATCAAGTCGATGGCCTCCTTCATGATATCATCACGAGCATCGAATTCACGTTCGGTCTCCTTGGTTTTGGCGTTACCAACAGTCTCGGTCAATTGAGCTAGGAAATTCGCTTCATTCTGTGTCAGGCGCTCACCGCTTTTCTTCTGGAATTGATCCAAGAAGTAGAGTACACCATCCACATCATAGACCACCTCATAGTGCTTGTCTTCGATTCCTCCTTCGTTGTTGCGGACCTTGGTCTGATAGACATTTCCTCTGAAAGGCCTGAACTCATTCTCATCTTCGAAGGATAGTGGACGATATACATCCATCACCCATTCGCTCACATTGCCCGCCATGTTGTATAATCCGTAATCATTGGGAGGGTAGGAGTAGACAGGTGCTGTTACATCGGCATTGTCATTCAGATTTCCGGCTACACCCATATAGTCACCACGTCCACGTACGAAGTTGGCATTGAAGGCACCATACAGATCATCTGTGGGATCATCATTCCGCACATAGTTACCGTTCCATGGATAGACTTTACGATTGCTGACCAACTCTTGGAATGCATTTCCAATGAGCCCATAGGCTGCAAATTCCCATTCCGCTTCGGTCGGTAGTCTGTAGCGAGGGAGAAGGATACCGTCCTCCATCTTCACATCCCTGAATTCTCTGTCAGGATTGAGATCCTGAATTCCCTCAACACGCTTACCGCTTTCATACTGACCGGCCAGATAGGCATCGGTGGTGAAGTGGTCTTCGTTGGCCTGTTGCGGGAAGTGCTCGAAGAGGCCCTCTCTGATCAATATCTGCTCATTCACCCTATCGGTCCTCCAAGCGCAGTAGTCACTGGCCTGCAACCAATTCACCCCGACTACAGGATAATCATTGTATGCCGGGTGTCTGAGGTAATACTCTACATACGGTTCATTGTATGCCAGTTTGCTACGCCATACGAGCGTATCTGGCAGTGCTTTGGTCAATACCTCTGGATAATCCTGACCGTAGACTCTTCCCAACCAGTAGAGATATTCTCTCCAGTCGATATTCTTTACCTCGGTCTCATCGATATAGAAACTGGATACAGTGACCCTTCTTGGAATGTTGTTCCAGTCGTAGTTCACATCATCGACCACTCGTCCCATGGTGAAGGTCCCACCTTCTACCAAGATCAGACCCGGGCCGGTCTCTTGCTCGATGTACGGTACGCGTTCGAACCCTCCGTTACGAGAGTCATTGTAGGTCCAACCAGTGGTATTACTGTAACCACTTGGCCCACACGAACTGAGTGCAGCCATAGCTGCAGCGCACACAAGTACCCCCAGTGCTTTAATTGATGGTTTCATAGTGATAGTTTTACTTGCAAAAGGTCTAGAAAGTTTCATTCAAAACTAGAAACTAGGGCAGCTTATTGTCCTGAATCGACTTCTTCTATTGTTCTTACACTCCAACTGGAACGCAAGAGAGATCTCATGTGACCCTCCGGTCTCGGTGGTCAATTGTGAGGTAGTAAGGTCATAACTGTAGCCTACTTTCAACACATCTGTCTGCAGTCCGACCAAGGCAATGAAGCTGTCTTCGAATCTATACCAAGCACCCACTACGATGGGACCTTTGGAAAGATATAGACCCACATTGATCTGTTGGAAGTCTGCTTGCCTTTGATACAGTACGTTAGGCGAGATGGTCGCTTCGCTCAGACTCTTACTCTTCCCATCGATGGGCAATACAGCACCGGCATGTCCTGTGAACTTCATCGGTAGTCTACTGGTTCCGAGAATGAGGGATTCATTGGGCTCATTGATGTGATGAACTGCACCTCCGATATAGAATTCATCTGTGAAACCAAGCACACCCGCGCTCGCATCGAAGAATCCTACGCTGCCACCTCTTTCTGTTTCCTGCGTCTGATAGATGAATCCTCTGCGGCTATCTATCTGGTCACCGAATGTGAGCCTGGACCAATCCAATGATTTTTGGGAATAGCTGGCCTGTAATCCGAATTTCATGGAGAATTTCCGAGAGATCGGACGCTGGTAGGAGTAGATCCCGCTGAAGCTCGTGGTGCTCAACACGCCTCTTCCGGCCTCATCGCGCATGGCGATAAATCCGATTCCACCGGAGATCACCGGCACGTGTTGGTCATAGCTTGCACTATAGGTTACAAAAGACCCAGGCAGCGAAGGCCACTGATTTCTGTAATTAAGTACAAAGCGCGGACATCTCGCTGTACCTGCAAACGCTGGATTGAGGTAGAGCGGATTCGCATAGAACTGGGTGAACTGTGGATCCTGACCCATGCTCTCCAAAGTGGAAAAGCCAATGAGAGTCAAGGCCAGCAAGCATTTCAACACGGTTTTTCTCATTTCTATAAGAGCTGCTAGCATTAGTAAAGTTTACAATATTACGACATTATCGACATGTGTGCATCGAGCAATACGAGGCTAGAAACAATAAGCAAAGGCCTCAGGCGTTCAATGATTGCTGAACGCAGAATTCGGGTTCTTTTGAACTTTGGTTTATTAGTCTCAACAAAACAGACGATCATCCCATGAGTGGTTGCTCGATACTACGCATCTTTTGGATAGCCCTCCTGTCCATGTCCTTCCAATACATACTTGGTCAGGAGCTTTCTATCGACTTGGACTGGTCTTCAGGCCTATCGGCCGAGCGAGATACCGATGCCTCGATTCCTGATATATGGTTCCAAGGTGCACATCAGTCAGACATCCATCCCGAGCTGCCTGAATTCGGTGCCATTGTTCCTATTCCATTTGACTCGGAGACCTCAGGAATACAATTGAGGAATCCAAGGATCGAAGAAATTGTACTGCCGGCCTCCTTGGCCCAGATGATAGAGAATGAGGAATTCCGCTCAGAGGTGCAGGCCTTTCAGAGCCGAGGGCAAGCTCAGGCTCGATTACGCATATTCCCATTTCGGAAGCGATTTGATGGAAAGATCGAACGTTTGCTCGGAGCCGACATTCGATTGAATACCACCAAGAAGACGACTACAAGCCAAACGAAGACCTTTGTTCAACAGTCTAAATTGGCAACTGGAGACTGGTACCGTATCCCTATCTCTAGAGACGGAATCTATCGATTGGATAGAGACTATTTCCAGGGTCTAGGCGTGGATGTGAACGGAATCGACCCGAACGATATCAATATCTACGGCAACGATCAAGGGCTTCTGCCCTATAATAATTCCGAGTTCCGCTACGATGACCTGCAGGTCAAAGCGGTCGAGTTCGTGGGAGGAGGAGATGGCAGTTTCGATTCCGGAGACTATATCCTCTTCTATGCCAAGGGACCGCATCGATGGGAGTATGATGATTCGGATGAGGAATTCAAGCACGTCAAGCATCTATATATGGATGTGGCCTATAACTTCATCGGTATAGGTATAGAGGCACCTGTGCGCATAGGAGTCGGTACACAACCGACCGGTACGGCTCAGGAGGTGGTGACCACCTTTGATGATCACTCCTTCCATGAAGAGGATCTGGAGAATGTCATCAAATCAGGAAGGCGGATGGTCGGAGAGCAATTCGGGCTTAGTGGTCAATTGAACTTCAGTGGTTCTGAATTCAGTTTTGAGAATGTAGATACACAGTCTTCAGCCAAAGTGCGCATGCGGGGTGTAGCGCGGACGGTAGGTGCTTCTGTATTTTCTGAGATGAGTTATACCTGTCAAGGGAACACAGAATCATTCACCCTACAAGGAACTTCCCCCACTTCCTATACCATCACACGCTCCAAGGAGCGCGTCCTGGAATTCATACCTACCAGTGGTAATCTGGCCATCTCCACCACTTTCAGTCCGGGAGGCACGGATGCTGATGGCTGGGTGGACTTCTTCTCTATCAACGTCAGAAGGAGACTGGAACGCACTTCATCACAGCTGCACTTCAGGGATGCCCGTTCATGGCAAAGTGCTGATGTTGTGGAATTCCAGATAAGCGATGTGCAGGGATCGGATAGACTCTGGAGGGTGACCGAATCGATCAGTCCCGAAATATGGGAGTATGACCTGGTATCAGATATGGCTTCATTCAAGACGGATACGGATGACTTGCACGAGTTCGTGCTCTTCAACCCTTCCAATGCGTTGAGTCCGGGTACTGGTCAGGCAGTTGCCAATCAAGACCTACATAGCTCCCCTCAGTATGACATGGTGATCGTTTCTGCCGTTCCCTTCCTCGCTACCGCTGAGAAAGTGGCCGATGTCCATCGGGAAGAAGGGCTTTCTGTCTTTGTGGTAGAACCTCAGACCATTTATAATGAATTCTCATGCGGAATGCAGGACATCACAGCTATCAAGATGTTCATGAAGATGCTCTACGATCGAGCAGATGCAGACCCCACATCCTTTCCGGATTATCTGCTCTTGATAGGAGATGGGAATTATGACAACACGGATATCGACCCAAGGAACTCTATCTACCTGCCCACCTATCAGTCGGCCGAATCCAATAGTCTTACTCAGTCCTTCGTCTCAGATGACTATTTCGGATTGTTGGATGATGATGAAGGTGAGATAGGCGGCACCGTGGATATCGGAATAGGACGATTCCCGGTGAGAAGTGTAGATGAGGCTGAAGCCATCTATGCCAAGATCATCCGTTACAAGAGCCGTTCGACCGGTGTGGTCAATGGGGTATGCGCTGAAGAGGCGAGCACTCCTTTCGGAGACTGGAAGAATCGCGTGCTTCTTATTGGAGATGATGAGGATAGCAACACGCACATGTCACAGGCCAATACGCTTGGCAATATCCTGGAAAGTGTAGATGAGGATTATATCATCGACAAGATATTCCTCGATGCCTATCTGCAAGAGACCACTCCAGGAGGTGACCGCTACCCGCAGGCAGCCGAAGAATTACGAAGGAGTATAGAACGAGGAGTGTTCTTGGCCAGTTATACCGGCCACGGAGGTGAAGTGGGTTGGGCGGCAGAGCGCATCCTGGATGTGCCTACCATACAATCATTGACCAATGCCAACAACCTGCCTCTGCTCCTCACAGCTACTTGCGAGTTCTCGAGGTTCGATGATCCAGGTCGAACATCGGCCGGTGAATTCATTCTCCTCAATCCAGAGGGAGGAGTGATCGCATTGCTCACCACCACACGATTGGTCTATGCCAACCCCAATTTCATTCTCAGTCAGAACTTCTTTGATGTGGTCATGCGCTCGGATCAGGACAGTTATGTCTGTAGCAGTGCAGGAGGAGACTTCACGATGGATCTTCCAAATGGATTGCGACTAGGGGATATCATACGCATCTCTAAGAATTGTACGGTAGGGAACGAGGTGAACAAAGCGAATTTCTCTCTTCTCGGAGACCCCGCTCTGCAATTGAGCTATCCTGAATTGGACATCTTCATCCACCCGGACAGCATCACCGATAGCCAAGGACTTCCATTGGACACGGTCAAAGCCCTTCAGAAGGTACGCGTCTCCGGTGAGGTCAGACAGAATGGAGCACTGGCGACCGATTTCCAAGGTGTGGTGGAACCCAGTGTGTATGATAAGGAAGTGACGATACAGACCTTGAGCAATGACGGAGGAAACCCCTATTCCTTCTCGCTCAGACAGAACATCATCTATAAAGGTCGAGCTAGTGTAAAGGACGGTCGCTTCCAGTTCGAATTTGTTGTACCCAAAGACATCAGCTACCAGGAAGGAGCTGGGAAACTGCATCTCTATGCCCTCTCTGATGATACGGACGCCCAAGGATCCCGATCTGGATTCCAAGTGGGAGGCACCGACCTGAATGCCCCTCAAGATGAGGCGGGACCCGGAATCGACCTCTTCTTGAATTCAGAAGCCTTCGTAGATGGCGGATTGACCAATGAGTCTCCAACGCTGATCGCCAAGGTATTCGATGACAATGGGATCAATACTGTAGGAAATGGGATAGGTCATGACATCACGGCTGTACTTGATGGCAATACAGCGGACCCCATTGTACTCAATGACTATTACGAATCGGATCTGGACTCCTACCAGAGCGGTCAGGTTCGGTATACCCTTGATGGTCTCAGCGAGGGTGAACATACCTTGACCTTCAAAGTGTGGGATATCTATAATAACTCGAGTACCAAAGAGATAAGCTTCATCGTAGAGAAACAAGAAGACCTGGTATTGGATAATGTCTTGAACTATCCCAATCCCTTCACTACGCGCACAGAGTTTCTTTTCGAACACAATCAGGATTGTGCCTTATTGAGTGTAGAGATACAGATATTCACGGTCTCGGGACGATTGGTCAAGACCATCCAAGAAGTGGTGGACACCCATACGGGCCTACGTGATCGATTGGTCTGGGACGGTCGCGATGACTACGGAGATGAGCTTGGACGCGGTGTATACGTCTATCGATTGAAAGTGAGTACACCCCAAGGAGAAAAAGAGGAAGTATTCGAAAAACTGGTACTTCTCTGACCAATAGTAACCAATGACACGCGTCAAGCGTTTCTTATATTTGCAAACCAATTTTCTGAGCATGTTGAACACCCTGAGAATCACAGCATTGATCGCCATTATTTGGGTCTCTCCCAATTTCATGGGACAGACACAACAGATCATTGGTCAAAGTGATGATGAAGACCTCAATACCATCACTACGGCCGTGCCCTTCCTGATCATAGCGCCCGATACCCGTTCTGGAGGAATGGGAGAAGCTGGAGTGTCCATCTCACCGGATGCGAATTCCATTCATTGGAATCCGGCCAAATTGGCCTTTGCAGAGAGTGATTTCGAGATGTCCCTTTCATACTCTCCGTGGCTGCGTAAGCTTGTGCGGGATATGAATCTGGCTTATCTGAGTGGCTATAGTAAGATCGATGATAATCAAGCGATAGGCGCCTCTCTGCGCTTCTTCTCGCTCGGGAGCATCCAGTTCACCGATGAACAAGGAAACGACATCCGGAATTTCGAACCCACCGAATTTGCCATCGATGGTGCGTATGCTATCAAGCTTTCTGAGCGTTTCTCTGGAGGTATGGCCGCACGATTCATCTATTCCAATCTGACCGGAGGAGTAATCACCTCTTCTGGAGGAGAGTCCAAGCCGGGTACAGCCTTCTCAGTAGATGTGAGCGGGTATTATGAGAACGATGATATACGTATCGGAGATTTCGATGCTGTACTCTCTGCTGGATTCAATATCTCCAACATCGGTTCCAAGATGTCATATACTCAAGCGGCCGAGCGGGACTTCATTCCGATCAATTTCCGTATCGGTCCTACCTTGAAATTGCTATTGGATGAGTACAACAGTCTGGCATTCACTGTAGATGTCAACAAGCTACTCGTACCTACTCCTCCTGTATATCTGGTGGATGAAGAAGGGAACTTCGTGACCGATGGGTCAGGTAATCTGGTCATTGCTTCTGGAGATGACCCCAACCGCGGTGTCGCATCCGGTATGTTCGGATCCTTCTCAGATGCACCGGGCAATGTGACCATCTTCGATGACGGTACTGTAGAAGTAGAGGAAGGAAGTGTATTCAGAGAAGAGATGAGAGAGATCAATCTGGCTACAGGCTTCGAATACTGGTATGCTGATCAATTCGCTCTCAGAGGGGGATATTTCTACGAGCATCCTACCAAAGGTGCCCGGCAATTCTTCACCTTGGGAGCAGGGGTCAAATACAATGTCTTTGCATTCGACTTCTCCTACCTGATCGCTGCCCAGAATCGTAACCCACTGGCCAATACATTGAGGTTCACCCTCAGGTTGAATCTAGATGGGGCTAAAAAGTCTGCTGCCGGCCAAGAAGGCTGACCAGAGACCCTCCCGTCTATGGCAGACGAACGCCAGATCACGTTCAGATATACCGAGTACGACTCATTGGATGAGTTGGACGATGCTTCAGTAGCCTTGCTCCAAGAAGCCGAGAAGGCCATGGGAAGGGCCTATGCTCCCTATTCGCATTTTCATGTAGGCGCTGCCGTCCGGCTGGAGAGTGGCAAGGTCTATACTGGGAACAATCAGGAGAATGTAGCCTACCCTTCGGGTCTGTGTGCTGAACGAGTGGCCCTGTTCCATGCCATGTCACAGGATCCGAAGTCCATCATAGAAGCGGTGGCCATCACAGCGCGATCAGAGGATTTCGAGCTTACCCGCGTTATTACACCCTGTGGTGCATGCCGTCAGGCTTTGCTGGAATATGAGGTCAATGCCGCTAGTCCCATCCAAGTCATTCTAGGCAGTACGGCAGGTCGTACGATCGTGGTGGATTCCGTGCTTTCCATGCTTCCCTTGTCCTTCTGCGAGACCAAGCTCAAAAAGGGCTGAAATTCACTCGATTCTGGCTATCACCGCTGAGGTGAGTGTCTATATTTGTTGTCCTATTTAAAGATCTGTGTGCGTATGGCAACATCTACAGCCAAATCCAAGAAGAAATCCAACTCATCCGGAAAGAAGGGAAAAAGCCCTTTCAGCAAGACGGATTACCTGAAGTGGTATGAAGACATGCTCCTCATGCGGAAATTCGAAGAGAAGTGTGGTCAACTCTATATCCAACAGAAATTCGGAGGCTTCTGTCACCTCTATATCGGGCAAGAAGCTCTACTAGCAGGAATGACCTGGGCCATGGCAGAGAATGACCGGGTGATCACCGCATATCGCGACCACGCTCACCCTCTTGCCTTGGGTACTCCGGCCAAAGAGGTGATGGCAGAACTCTATGGAAAGAAGACCGGTAGTTCCAAAGGAAAGGGTGGCTCCATGCACATGTTCGACAAGGAACGTAATCTCTATGGAGGACACGGAATCGTAGGTGCTCAGATCCCCTTGGGAGCAGGGCTCGCTTTTGCTGATAAATACAAGGGCAACGATTCAGTGACCATCTGTTTCATGGGCGATGGCGCTGTGCGTCAAGGAGCCTTGCATGAGACCTTCAATATGGCTATGACCTGGAAACTTCCAGTGGTCTTCGTCATCGAGAATAACAATTATGCCATGGGGACTTCTGTCGAGAGAACGACCAACGTACATGACCTCTGGAAACTGGGACTGAGCTATGAGATGCCGGCCGAACCTGCTGATGGAATGAGTGCTGAAGAAATGGCTCTGATGTTCCAAAAGGCCATCGAGCATGCGCGTAGTGGTAAGGGTCCATTCCTCATCGAGGCAAAGACCTATCGATACAAAGGGCACTCCATGTCGGACCCACAGAAGTACCGCACCAAGGACGAAGTGGAAGAGTTCAAAGGAAAAGACCCGATAGGACAGGTACTCAAGGTCATCCAAGAGAAGAAGTATATGACCTG
>JABDLZ010000158.1 GCA_013001705.1 Flavobacteriales bacterium | reverse complement strand
ATTTCGAGGTGTTCGGAGGGGATTTCTGGAGTTCGGTCATGGAGAATGGACTCACACAACTTTCCGATGAAGTAGAAGTGGAAGTGGACATCCACTGCCGCAGGGCAGACTATCAAGCACGTTACCTGACAGAAGACTCCACCAGCATGGTCAAGACCATTCTGGACCGCATCCGGGACGGTGAAGAGATAGACTCCATCTTCAATTCCTTGCAGGATGCAGAAGGCTTGAGTTCGGGACAGATGACATCGATAGGTCGTACACTTCTAGCTTGGCAGATGTATCCTGAGGCCTTGTCACTCTTCAAGAAGAAAAAAGAGCTCTTTCCCGAGAACTATTCCATTCACAATGATCTAGGTATCACCAGACTACTTCTGAATGACACGCTTCTGGCCAAAAAGGAATTTGAAAAGGTCTTGATAGATGAACCGGAGAATTCAAAGGCGTATGAATACTTGAGACTGATACGCAGGATGGTGCACGAATGACTCAGATACGCTTGACGAAGACGTTCTCAGCAAAAGTCTTGGACACGCTTTCTTCCTTGCCATTGAACCGGATGACCAGACTTCTATCGAATTCCCGCTGATCCACCAACTCGATCTCGCTGCTCAATGCCAGACCGATCTGACTGAGGTACTTCAGGAAGGCAACAGAACCATCACTCACCTTTACCAATCGACATTTCTCTCCTACCTTCAATTGGGCCAGATGGATGGCCTCTACCCGATCGAACTCTCCCTTAGCATCCGGTATGGGGTCACCGTGAGGGTCTTTCTGCGGATAATCCAAAAAGCGATCCAATTCATCGATGAGTTTGGTCGAATGGATATGTTCCAACTGCTCGGCCACCTCATGCACTTCGTCCCAGGTAAAATTCATGTGGCTATAGAGGAAGGTCTCCCACAGGCGATGTTTGCGGATGAGCAGGATTGCGATGGACTCGCCCTTGTCTGTAAGACCCAATTTCCCATAGCGCTCATAGGAGACCAAGTCCTTGCCTTTCAATTTCTTCAACATCCCACTCACCGATGCGGCCGATATCTCCAGATGATCGGCCAGTGATTTGCTGCTGATCTCCCCCATACCCTGCTCATTCTGAAGGTGATAGAGTGCCTTTAGATAATCTTCTTCGTTCTTGCTGAGCATTTTTCTTAGGTGCGCCTAATTCATTATCTTTGAGTCGCCTAAAGATAAAGGAATTGATCAAGAAACTCACTCTCCTATTCTGTCTCCTTTTGACCATGGATGCTGCACGTGCTGCTGAGATACGCGGCACAGTGAGTGATTCCCATGGAGTACTGGCCTTTGCCCATGTGCTTCTGTCTCCGGGAGAACATGGAGCTACCACCGATGCGGAGGGGAACTTTATTCTGACCGAGATTCCTGCTGGTGAATACACCTTGCAGGTGAGCTTTGTCGGATATCAGAAGTATGAACGAACCATTTCACTGACGACATCAGAGGTGAAGGATATCGACATCGAATTGAGTCCGCGCATCGATCTGGAAGAAGTGGTGGTCACAGGAAATCTCCGCCCCACCTATGTTTCCATGTCACCCATCAAAGTGGAGGTCATGACCAAGGAACACCTCTCGATGAATCTTCCGAGTGCCTCTTCTTCGGTGTTGCAGAGCATTTCACTCATCAACGGAGTACAAGAGGTCCTGGCATGTGGTGTCTGTTACACGAGTTCGATCAGTATCAACGGACTCGATGGGGCCTACACGGCCGTTCTGGTCGATGGCATGCCCATGTTCGGCAATCTGGCATCGGTCTATGGTCTGAATGGTATTCCCAACAGTATGGTGGAGCGCATAGAAGTCATCAAAGGGCCCAATAGCACCCTTTATGGTTCGGAAGCCATGGCAGGGGTGATAAACGTCATCACTAAGAAACACGAAGGGATGCCTCTTCTCTCAGTAGATATGATGGGTACGGATCATGGAGAGGCCTTCAGCAATGTCACCCTTTCTCCTCGCATCGGTAAAAGCAAAGGGTATGTCGGTCTCAACCATGCATATATCAATGATTTCCATGACGAAAATGGGGATGGATTCGGGGACGTGATCAACATGGACCGCTACATCCTCTTCAGCAAATGGGACATCCACCGGAACAGTGGAAGAAGATTCGATATAGCGGCTAAGTACTATTACGAGGACCGTAGGAACGGTGTAGAAGAGTACATGGTGGACCGAGGCTACCGCGACCTGCGAGGGGACGATCAGATATACGGGGAGAGTATCTATACGCAACGCTGGGAACTCTTCGGATCCTATGGTCTGCTAGACGATAATCGATTGAGATTGGACTTCTCCTTCTCGGACCATGACCAGGACAGCTACTACGGGTCGGATCAATACCTGGCCCAACAGCGTATCGGATTCGCTAATCTCATTTGGAATCGGTCAGAGGGACATCACCACTTGACCTCGGGACTGACGACCCGATATCAGTACTATGATGACAATACCATGGCCACTCGCACCCTGGATGATACAGGAGTAATCATCAATGCACCGCAATCCCAATTCATACCAGGCGTCTTCCTTCAAGACGAGTGGAACTTGAATGCCGATTGGTCCCTGCTCAGCGGACTGCGCCTGGATCACTATTCCCAGCACGGATTTATCACTTCTCCTCGATTGAACTTGAAGTATCGACCCAGTGACTGGACTACGATACGATTGAACGGAGGAACGGGATTCCGCGTGGTCAACCTCTTCACTGAGGATCATGCCTTCATCAGCGGTCAGCGAGAAGTGGTCATCACCGAAACTCTGGATCCGGAGCGCAGTATGAGTGTTTCTTTGGATATAAGTCATGTGTACAGCTTGGGAGAAGGTTCAGGTACCATCGGGCTGGATGCCTATTTCACACATTTCAGCAATAAGATACTCCCAGATTACAGCGAGAACGATAAGATCATCTATGCCAATTCTACGGGTTATGCTCGAAGCATGGGAATCAATGGCTCCATCGATTATCGCTTCTACAAAGGACCGGCCCTGAAATTGAGTGCCAATGTGCAGGAAGTCTACGAGGTGGAAGAGATACAGGGTGAGAGCCTGCGCTCAGCAGTGGAATTTGCAGCGGATTGGAGTGGCCAGGTCACAGTCAACTATCGATGGCCAAAGCCCGCACTGGACATGGCCTATACCTCCAATATCCGAGGGCCCATGACTTTGCCGGAGATCTATGACCTGGATACCGAAGGGCAACCTGTGGGTGAGCCACGGAATACACGCAGCCCGGTCTTTGCCACACATAATATTCAATTGACACGGACTTGGGGAGCATTCACCGTATACTCGGGAGTTCAGAATCTCATGGATTATACTCAAGGTATCAGTCCTCTGAGCGGCTACAATGACCCCAATGCTCCGATCGGATTCAGCGAGTATTTCGATACCAGCTATTTCTATTCTCCCTTAGAAGGACGGGAATTCTATTTAGGGCTTAGATGGAATACTCGAGGAAGATAGAAGAACTACTGCTTGACGAAGAGCTTTGAACTTCTCTGCTCGTCTACCGATATTGTCAGAGTATACA
>JABDLZ010000157.1 GCA_013001705.1 Flavobacteriales bacterium | reverse complement strand
TCTGAAATTGAATGAGATCCAAGATAATGTTATCGTGATCGATTCTGTGTCGAAGCGTTATAGTATGTGCGGAGCCCGGGTCGGTGCATTGGTCACTAAGAACAAGACAGTATTGGATGCTGTGATGAAATTTGCTCAGGCCAGATTGAGTCCTCCTACACTAGGCCAGATCGCGGGAGAATTCGCCTTGGACACTCCTCAGAGCTATTTTGATGAAGTGAATAGAGAGTATAACTTGAGAAGAAATGTACTGGTAGATGGACTGAATTCCATCCCTGGAGTGCTTTGCCCGAAACCAAAAGGTGCATTTTACTGTATGGCCCGACTGCCGATCGATGATTCGGACCGTTTTTGCCAATGGATACTAGAAAATTACCAGCTAGAAGGTAAGACGGTGATGATGGCGCCAGGATCGGGCTTTTATGCCAGCGAAGGAGCCGGTAAGAACGAAGTAAGATTAGCCTATGTCCTAAGACAGGAGGATCTCATCGAATCGGTACAGATCATCAGAGAGGCATTGCATGTATACCCAGGAAGAACAAATTGATGGGATTCTCACTATTTGGAAATAAGGATTCAACGGATTCAGACCGGTCCATTTGGGAAGGACTGAGATCAATGGATGCTCTGGAGACCCTTCTCAAGAATTCGGAAGCAAGGCCTCAGGTCATCTTCAAGCACAGTACACGATGTGGTATCAGTAGGCACGTGTTACGCAATTTCGAGAATGATTGGGATAGCAAAGAGAGTACAGAGGTGTACTTACTGGATCTACTCGCTTACCGAGAAATCTCAAATGCTATTGAATCTAGATTCGGAGTAGTACATCAAAGTCCTCAAGTGGTGGTGTTGTATGAAGGAAAACCAATTTTTCATGCTTCACATCAGTCCATCGATGCGCATGAGATAGGTCAACACATCAAGGCCATGGTCAACGGATCACGGTGACCATTCCCATGCGTTCTATCCTAGCTGTGGTCGAGGAGGAACGTGCCTTGACCCGCCATACGTAAACTCCATTCGCAACAAAGTAGTTCTGGTCGATGTTTCCTTGACCATTCCATTGAGTCGGATATTCGTTGGTCTCAAACACCACATTACCCCACCGGTCGAAGACCTGGAAGTTATACTCAATGGGCGAGAGGTCCTGTATCTCCAAATGAAAGATATCGTTGATACCGTCATCATTCGGAGAGAATGCACTCGGTACAAATAACTGGAATTCATCCATAATCTCGATATCCACCCGAGAAGAATCCGTGCAGCCTATGCTATCCGTGATGATCAACTGTACGGTGTAGATACCCGGTATGGTAGGAAAGAAAAAAGAAGGATGTTCCTCGGTGGAGGTGCCGACCGTATTCAACACTCCGAAGGTCCAATCGTTGAGTAGATTTCCTTCAGAGAAATTGGTGAACTGTATGAGTGGATCAAAGAGTCCTGTCCGCACGGGGTCGGCCGCAAATAACGCTTCAGGTGCAATTGGAGAGGCGACCAAGGCATCCATGCTGGCCTCGCAACCATTTCCATCTGCTATCACCACCTCATAGAAGCCACCGCAGAGCGAATTGTTGATACTGTCCATCTGGAAACTGTCGCCTCCATCAAAGCTGTAGGTCTCTGCCACCTGAGAATAGACTATCAATTGCCCATCACAGAATCCGAGGCAGGACTCGCGGTCGGAGGATATCGAATCGATGATCGGTGCAGGAGGCTGCCCCACAAAGAAATCCACAGTTGATGCACAATCATAGTTGTCTGAAACGGTCAACGTATAGTTTCCTGAGCATACATTGATGATCTGATCGGCAGTCAGACCTGGCGTCCCTTCTGAGAATTCATAAGTATAATCCGTTCCGGGTGCAATACTTCCACCACTGGCATCCACATTCACTTCGCCTGTACATTGACCAAAACAGAATGGTTCTGTTATCACTGGGTCTATCATGACCCCATCAAAGAAGGTGACCTCGATATCGGACGATGTTGGACAAGATTGGCCATCGAGGTCTGTCCAAGTCAAAGTATACGTGCCAGCCGTTCCGGCCGTTACCTGCGTATTGTGGACACTGGGATTTGCAAAGGTCACATCAGCACCTGCTGGAGCAGTCCATTCACCATTGGGGACCATGCTTCCTTCCAGACCATAGGACATTGCACAATCGGTGATATCCGTACCTGCAGATAAGGCACCTGACACCGTCAAGGTGATCTCATCGGTGAATCGGCAATCCGGATGGTTGGGCTGCCATACTTCGACAGTGAATGTGGTCGTTTCCACCAATCCACTGACTATAGGGCTTTGAGCAGCTGGATTATTCAGATTCTCGACCGGGGTCCAAGAATAATTCAATGGGGGTTCAGGTGGAAAGCAAAATGCCGTACCACTGTATGACAGTCCATTGGTGGGTTCAGTGCCGAACTCGCCATCTGAGAATACCACATCGCCATTGGCATTGAGCAGGATATATTCATTTTGAGCAGGTTCTTGATTCGAACCGATATCACCGGGCGTGTAGATGATCGATATGGTGGATTCGTGATTGACGGGTATTACAAAGCTATTGCTGACTCCATCAGCTGGCGTGAGCGTATAGAATGTGCTCACTCCATCGATTATCACTTCTACTTCACCATTGTTCCAGCCATTACCCCAGGTATCCAGTAATACCAATTCGTATTCACAATTGTCATCAGGATCCGAGTCCAAGAAGACATTGAGCTGAAATGGTTCCTCACATTGGATGTCCGTATC
>JABDLZ010000156.1 GCA_013001705.1 Flavobacteriales bacterium | reverse complement strand
GCTTTGGATCGTACCCACGCTCCATCAGGGAATGATAGATCTGCCTGGTGCTGATGACTCCACGTGAGATGTAGGGAGATAGACGGCTGACTCGCCCGTCAATAAAATTGCGGGTGCGTGCATAGGGGAGTGGGTCGTACTCCTCTATAGCTTGCAATATGGATTTGAAGTCGGTGGGAAAGGGTTGGGACATGCAAAACAGACACTCACTAAAAGCAAATGGCTTCATCCTTTGGCAGGGTCGATCAGGAACCTTTCTCCAAGAACTGCTCGAGTGCCTCTATTGCTTCACAAGCGTAGACCAAAGCCGGACCTCCTCCCATGAGCATGGAGACGCCTATAGTCTCTTCTATTTCCTGCCGGCTGGATCCAGCTTCCAATGCATCGTGCACATGATAGGCGATACAGCCATCGCATTTGGCATAGATTGCGATACCCAGTGCGATGAGCTCTTTGGTCTTGGATGATAATGCACCATCGGCCAGTGCGGCATCGTTCAAGGCTGAGAAACCCTTCATGGTCTCGGGCATATCCTTAATCATCGTGCCCATGAGTCTTCTCAATTGATGATAGTGTTCGGGGTGGTCTTTGATCATGCTATTTCTGTTTTTATTCTATTAAGAGTAAGCTACTTCTGCTCATAGGGTATGGTCTGAAGTATGTGTTCCAGGGCCGCTACACGAGCTTCGGTCTTCTTGTTGGCCTCGATGATCACCCATGGTGCAATATCGGTGTCCGTATGGCTGAACATCTTCTCCTTATAGGTTGTGTATTCATCCCAGAGTTCTTGTGCCCGCTCATCCACTGGTGATAGTTTCCACTTCTTCAGCGGACTGGATTTGATGTCATCGAAGCGTTTCTGTTGTTCTTCCTGATCGATCGAGAAGTAGAATTTGATGAGGTAGGTCTCAGATTCTTTGACCATGCGCTCGAACTCATTGATCTGACCCATGAATCGGTCATATTGATCTCTAGTGCAGAATCCATTGACAGGTTCTACCACGGCCCGATTGTACCATGACCGGTCGAACAGTACGATCTCTCCCGGTTTAGGGAGTTTGTTGACGTAGCGTTGGAAATACCATTGTCCTTCCTCCTCTTCACTGGGCTTGGGTAGAGCGACTATACGGTAATACCGCGGGTTGATATGAGCGGTGATCCTACGAATGGCACCACCTTTCCCTGCGGCATCGCGCCCTTCGAAGATGATCACCACCTTCTTACCATTCTCTATCGTCCACTCCTGGAGTTTGATGAATTCGGCCTGTAGTTCTTTGAGACGGGTCTCGTACTTGGCCATGCGCAAGGCCTTGGCTATATCGGTCTTCTTTTCTTCAAGCAGGTATTTGAGACCTACTTTGGTATTGAGTAGTTCTATATCCGCTGTGTTGAGCTGCAAGCTCTCTCTATTCATTATCTCTGTCATCAGATGTCGATTTGTTCTATGTGTCTATAGTATCGGAGAATCACATTGGGGTCGGGCAGCACCGTGGTACTGGCCTCTGATTTCCTGTCATAGTCGAAATGTGATAGGACATGTCGGATGGATTCAAGACGGGCTGTGCGTTTGTCATTGGTCTTCACAATGATCCATGGACTGAAATTGGTGTGTGTCTTGGAGAACATCTCTTCCTTGAAATGGGTGTACCTGTCCCACAGGTCCTGACCTTTCATATCCACCTCACTGAATTTCCATTGTTTCAAGGGATTCTTCATCCGCGATTTGAATCGTCTCTGCTGTTCATCCTTGGAAATGGAGAACCAGAACTTGATGATGTGCAGACCGTCTTCGTAGAGCATGTGCTCGAATTCGGGAACCTGGACCATGTACTTCTCATATTGTCTTTTGGTACAGAACCCCATGACAGGTTCTACTACTGCGCGGTTGTACCAACTCCTATCGAAAAATACGATCTCACCCGGATTGGGGAGTTGTTTGATATAGCGTCTGAAGTACCATTGCCCTTTCTCTACTTCGGTGGGTTTGGCAAGTGCCACCTTGCGCATACTTCGGGGATTGAGATGCTCGGTAAAGCGCTTGATACAGCCTCCTTTACCTGATGCATCCCTGCCTTCGAAAATGACCGCGACACGCAGTTTGTTCTTTGCGATCCATCGCTGTAAGTTGACCAATTCGGCCTGAAGGTGTCTTAGTTCCTGCTCATATCGCAGGTTGATCATCGCCTTCTTGATATTGACTCCTTTCTCCTGGCAGAGCCGGATGACATCCTTGCGCCTCTTCACGGTAAGTAGTTCTTCTTCTGTCAGCATGTATTGTATTTATGAACTGGACGTAGCAGCTCCTGTACACTTCAAGATTACGTAGTGGCAAAAGGGTGAAAGCTGAGTTCTGTCAGCCTGGATGCTGAACTCGATCAGTTATTTCTTCAAGCTCGGTCCGGTAGTCATATTGCAGGTCGGGATGCAGCTTCCCGATGGTCCGATAGATCAGGGCAAATTGCCGGTCCATGAGATTGCTCAATGCAATATTGCGCTTGTACGAAGGAGTCATATCTGCAAGGGTCTTGCAGAAATGCAGCAGGACTTCCACTTCGGTCTCCTTCTTCTTGGAATAGCGGATGTACTTCTTGGTATTGCGCAGGATCTTGCGCACGCTCTTCTTGATGTAATAGAAGTTGCGGTCATTGATACGGGAGAATTCCTCTTCGATCTCTTCCTTGATCGCACGGATGTAGCCCTCCTCATCGTAGGAATCGAAGAGCAGATACGAGAGCAGTTCTTTATTCTCTTTACGCGACCGCGCCAGTGCAAGGACCAATTCTGTCAGTTCCGCGGGAGACTTATCCTTGAGTTCGTCCTTGATGACTTTGATAGAAGCGGGGTCCATGCGTTCAACTGCGGCTATTGGTAAGGATGGCCTTTACGTAGCGCTCCCAACTCATATGTTCGGCCGATCGGGCCACGTTGACCTTGTCGATGGGTTCGGTGATGCTCTTCTCCATGACCCGAGCCATATCCTGTATATCCCCAGGATGGGCCAGGTAACCGTTGAATCCATTGGTCACCGTCTCTGGAAAATGTCCTACTTCTGTAGCGAGTATGGGAAGGTCGAAATTGTAACTCAGTGATTCCACTCCGCTCGGTGTGGCCCGCTCATAGAAGAGCACAATACTATCGGCCGTTTGGAAGTACTTGGGTACATCCTCATTGGGGATGAATTCATTGACCAGAAGCACACGATCCTGGATACCGGATTCTTCGATGAGTTCCAAGGGGCGATAATCCTTCTCATCGTCCTCTTTTTTGAGAAGGATCGATTTGAATAGACCGAATAGGAAGTTCTTCACCTTGGTAGAGAACTTGGACGCATCCAAGGTGTTCCAAAAACTCTCTCCGCAGATCATCAAAGAGACATCATCCCTTTTAGCAGCCAATTCTGCAAAGGCCCGTATGGCGTGATGGAGTCCCTTGTACTTGCGAATGAAGCCGAAGAAGAGGAATACATGTTCTTTCAGATCATGTTCTCTCTTGAAAGCCGCCACATCGAAGTCCGGTTCAGGTTCGAAAAGGTCGTAGATCGGATGGAAGAGTTTGATCACTGGAGTGCCAGAGCCGGTATTTGTCCCATCTTCTGTGACATCTAGATCCTTCTTGGGGAAGAGTCCCTGTAATTCATCCACGGTGCTATACGCATGGGCGATGAATCGATCGACCGATCGCAATCCCCGCTTGGTGAACCAGGTATCCACAGCACTGTTCTCCTTGGGTACTACGAAGTGGAGGTCGAAATAGACCTTGGCCTTACTGTGCTTTTTGAGGTACTTGTTGATATAAGATAGAGGCAATCCTTGCTGGGCGTTATACCATTGGATTACGACCACATCCGGTTCCAATGCTGCGATGCGCTTGGCAGTCTTGCGCCAGGTAGAGGGATGATTGTAATTCAGGATGTATTCTACCTGGATGTCTGTGCCCTCCAGAAAATCCTTCTTGCTGGTCTTGTCGATGAACTCCCGGGGTACGATGGCCGGATACTGCTGGCTCCAAGACACGATGTGCACTTCGGTGTCATGCCTTTGGTCAAAGGCCTTTGCCAAGGAGGTGTTGTAGTTGGATATCCCTCCTTTGAATTGGGGTCCAGGTCCCAGACAGACGACCTTAGGCATTCTCGATATTCTTCACTGCTTGATCATAGACCCTACGCAGGCCTTCTCGCATAGGTATCTTGGGCTCCCAGCCAATGTTCTCCTTGACCCAGGTCATGTCACAATAGCGACTGTGCACTCCCACAGGTTTGTCCAAGAGTTGTTTGATCTCGGGGTCATATCCGGCAAACTCACAGAAGATGCCTATGATCTCCCTGAAATTGGTCAGCTTACCTAGACCGATGTTGATGGCCGTGCCATCAGAGATCTTGTCCATGGCCATAAGCGTACAATCCAATACATCATCTATGTGGACAAAGTCCCGCCCTTGTAATCCCGTGCCCCAGACCTCGAAAGGGTCTTCTTTCAATGCAGCCCTGCGGGCAATGGCCGGGATGGGATAGGAGAGGTCTTGATCTTCGCCATAGCCCGAGAATGGACGGATACAGGTGATGTGCACCCCATAGTGCGAGGCAGTGATCTTGGCAAGGAATTCTCCGGTGAGTTTGGACCATCCGTAGGTCATATCGGGTTGGCCCATATTGTTGAAGTCGATATCGCTCTCCTTGAGCTGGAGCGTATTCTCCTCGGTCTGCAGATTGATCGGGTAGGCAGCAGAGCTGCTCGGGTAGAGCACGCGCTCCGGTTGCTGTCGGGTGATCCAATAGAAGAACTCAGCATCTATACTCAGGTCCAAGGCCACCATCATGGGGTCTCCATCGATCTTTGCCCTCCCGCCTACGATGGCGGCAAAGTGGAATACATCGGCAAAGCCATCCACTGGGATGTCGTATTCCTTGGCAAACCAATCCTTGTCATCTATGAAGTTCCTCACCACATCCCGGAAATCCCCTTCTAGATAGAGCAAACGACCATCCCCGTAAATCTCCAGATCCTTTATCTTTTCTTTCAACCCTTCGTCCAACCAAGTGCTAGGATGTGTACCTACCGAAAGGTCATCTACGAACAATACATAATCTGTAGTGGTGTTATATAGTCGCTTGACCATGTTGCGGCCTACAAATCCGCAACCCCCTGAAACTAGATGGATCCTCATTGAAATTCTATTGTTTGGAATTCGTGCAGAAGCAAGGCTGCTAAACTATGAAAAGCACTATTGAAAAGATAGCATGGTATTTGGTCAAAGGCCAAGGATCAGATTTTAATTTCGTCCCGATGTTCCGATTCATATCTATTTCACTACTGAGTATCATGATGTCAAGCACCTGCTGGGCACAGGAGATGAACGTCATGGATGAGGCCGGTCGTAAGCAGGGGCCTTGGAAGAAATACTATGAAGAATCAACTTCGGTCTTCTACGAAGGCAGTTTCAAGGATGACCAACCAGTAGACACCTTCACCTACTTCTACCGCGATGGGAGCATCAAAGGACTCATGGTGTATCTGAGTTCTGAATTGGTTGAAGCCACGACCTATTATCCCAAGTCAGGGCAGGTCATGGCCATGGGTAGATACATCGATCAGAAAAAGGACAGTACCTGGAAGTACTATACACAAGCCGGTATACTCTCCTCGGTAGAGCAATATGAGCGCGGTGCCAAAGAAGGAGAGGAGTTTGTCTATTTCGAGAATGGTGAAATCGCTGAATCGACCACGCATAAAGATGGGCTACGCAATGGTCCTTGGCAGCAGAAATACGATAATGGTCAGGTCAAAGTCTCTGGAACATTCATCAATGACGAGTTGGAAGGCCCGATCAATTACTTTTTCGACAACGGTGCCAAGGAGATCATCGGAAAATTCAAGGATGGATTGCGGGAGGGTACATGGATGTATTTCAACTCCGATGGGAGCGTACGTTATCAGGCGGTCTACCGATCGGGAGAGATCGTGAAAGAGCGCAGGGAGAATGGAGTATTCGAAGAACGCGGTCCGGATGACATCCTGCTATCCAGTTACATCTACAAGAATGGGATGCGTCAAGGGCCATTCAAGGAGTACCATGACACCTTCAGCTATGAGTATGAAGAAGTGGTGGACCCTCGAAGCGGTGAGACCTATACCCGACAGAATTTGATAGGCAATGAAGTCAAAAGAGAAGGTACCTTCAAGGATGATAAATTGCACGGTACGGTCAAGCATTACAACGAGAAGGGTATCTTGATCAAGACGGAGAACTATATTGACGGGATACTCCAGTGAATACACAACGGGCCATATGGATCATTGCATTGGCAGCCTTGGGCTGGAGTGCCTGTGAATCAGATGATGTCCTCATCGATCCCGGATTCGATTACTTCCCAGTAGAGCGCGGGAGGTATGTCGACTATGAGGTAGACAGTATCTATCATGATGTCCCCTCAGGCATACAGGATACTTTCCATTTCTACGTCAGAGAATTGATCGACACCACCTATTTTGATGCAGAGTCCCGCCCGACCAACCGTATCGAGCGGTATTATAAAGAGGAATTGGCAGATGACTGGACGATACGGGATGTCTGGGTAGCCAATCGTACAAATTCTACCGGTGAGAAGGTGGAAGAGAATGTGCGTTTCGTCAAGATGGTATTTCCCGTGGAACCCGATGTGATGTGGGATGGCAATGCCCAGAATACGATGGATACATGGGATTATTCCTATGATGACCTCTTCAATCCGAAGACCATTGGAGATACCACCTATGCGAGCACGGTGACTATTATTCAACGCGATGTGGAGAATCTGATCCAATCCGAACAGGCAAGGGAGATCTATGCACAAGGTGTGGGTATGGTCTACAAGGAACTGGATACTTTGAAATTCACTTTGGAGAATGGAATCTCCGAACTAGAGACTGGAGTCGAGCTCCAAATGACAGCGATCGCTACAGGAGTGCTCGAGTGAATAAGAGTATGCTTCTGGACTTCCAGCTTCGCTGGATTCTTGTTTATTTTGTTCCGAAACCACTTAAATCGATCCTGAAATGGGCCATAGCTATGACCGACCGATCTCTACCCGTTTACTACTGAGCGCAGTATTTGCTCTTGTATTCTTCTATTGGATATCCTATCAGAGCCATACCGGAGGTGACCATGGACATGCACATGAGCACAGCGTGGAGACTCCGCACCAAACAGAAAGTGAGGAGGTGTCACACGGAGATATGGATACATTCGATGAAGAGGTCCATAATCACGATCACGAGCACAGTGAGGAGGAAGAACACCACGACCACGATCACTGATCACTGATCAGCATCCTTTTTTCCCGGTCCTCCTTTCTTGAATCCCGGACCTTTCTTAGGCTCCTTGTCGGATCTGAATTTCCCCTTATCCGATGAGCGATCCCCGTCTCCTTTGAAGCGTGAAGAGGAGCGTCCACCTTCTTCGCGTGTCCATTTCAATTTGCCGCTCTTTCGGGATTGAGAAGGCTTTCTATCATCTGTTTTACGCCCCTCTCGATGAGGTCTTGGACCACGCTCTCTGTCCGAGCGATGACTATCCTCCCTTTTGGGTCTGCGGTCCGATCGCTCACCATGATCGCGTATAGCTCGGTCTATATGTCCTTCTTGATACTTGCCTTTCTTGGATCCTTTGTAGAGCTCGAATTGCTGGAAGAGGCACTGTAGCGGTCCATTGAAGAGTACGATGCGCTTACTGGGCTTGAGACCGAATCGCAGGAGTGCTTCATTATTGCTGCTGATCAGCCAGCATTGAGTGCCAGCAAAATTGCGCTTCAGATGATCGGCAAGTTCCTCATAGAAGGTCTCGATATCCTGATGGTCCATACGCTCACCATAGGGAGGATTCATGATCAAGAATCCTTCATCTGCATCCAGCTCGAAGAAGTCCTCTTTCTGGAATTCGATACAATCCCCCAACCCCATGGCCTCAGCTGCTGTGCGGGCTAGGCGTACGTGTATCCCACTGATATCGCTGGCCTTGATACGTATGCCCTGCGTATCGATACGTTCATCGACTTCTTGCTTGACCTTTTTCCAGACTTCTGGATCGAAGTCCTTCCATTTCATGAAGGCGTAGTGTTTTCGAAGCATCCCCGGAGGGGTATTGCTTGCGATCATAGCAGCCTCTATGGGAATGGTCCCACTTCCGCACATGGGGTCGAGCAGGGGACTTTCCTTGGTCCATCCGCTGAGTTTGATCATACCGGCTGCGAGTACCTCGTTCAAAGGTGCTCCATGTACGCTGCTGCGATAGCCTCTACGGTGCAAGGATTCCCCGCTACTATCGATGCTGACGGTCACCTTGTCTTCTCTGATATGCAGATTGATCAAGAGGTCGGGGTCATCGGTGTCTACGCTGGGGCGTCTGCCCATTTTCACTCGGAAGCGATCAACTATTGCATCCTTCATCTTGAGGGAAGCATATTTGCTGTGCTTGAAGAGTTCGGAATTGACAATAGGGTCTATGGAAAAGGTGTCATCTACATCCAGGTGCTGTTCCCAAGCGATCTTCTTCACTTTATCATAGAGTTCAGCTTCGTCTTTGGCCTTGAACTCATAGCTCTTCTTCAAGATGCGTATCGCAGTTCTGCAGGTATAGTTCGCACGATATAGTGTAGCTAGATCACCCGTGAAGCCTACAGCTCTCCTCAGAGGCTGTACGTCTTGAGCCCCGATGGATCTCAACTCATCCACCAACAATCCTTCTAGACCGTGCATGGTCTTCGCTATAAAATCCATAAAGGCAATTTGAGGCTCAATATCCGCTTTCCTCAGCGAACCCTCTATGAAATCACTTTAAAAAATATCCCAGGTCGTGTTCTCGGAGAACTTCGGCCACTTCTTGATAGTTTTGGATAACGTCCTGCTGCGATTGTCGATTGATCTTTTTCAAGTCACTTCTGGTCGCTCTGGGTTCAAGGTCTAGGAAATGTAGTATCCGATCGATAGTGACTTGGTGATTATGTTGTTCCTGCAAGTCTTGTGCATAGTCTATGTGCAGATATTCCAATCCCTCGAGTGCTTTTTGTTCCCATTGATCCAGGAGCAATCTACCACGTACGGTACGCAGCAGTTCTTCGGTATTGCATCTAAGATGAAAGGATTCCGGTGTTTCATCTACTTTCTCAAAACCGTTCCTGCTGCGCGCGATCTTATTGGATAGATATTGGTCGAGTTTATTCTTTCTATGCAGATAGATTATCTGCCATCCATCCAAGTATAATTTCTGGAGGAATTGTCTAGCACTGATATCAGCATAGGAGTTCTTGATCAAATGATCGATCTTCAAATGGAAGACAAAGTGCTTTTCCGTGTCCAAGTGTGATCGTCCGGAGACGTATAGATAAGGGAAGGAGACTTCTGGATTCGCTTTTCCGAGCAATTCGCCTCCTCCAGCGAAGTGACCTGTGTTCTTCAATAGGTCTTCCAATAAGGTGCTACCCGTACGACCTTGAGCGAATATGACCAACCTGACCTTATCGCTGCTGGACCTTCTACGAAGGTGCTCACCGTAGACCCTGGCATATTGCCATTCCCTGCGGATATATCGTAATGTATTGCGTAGTCTTTGGGACATCTGATGATCAGACTGCTCTGCGTTGCATAAAAATACCGATTGTCACAGAATATGGGTCTGCTTTCGATCTACAATTTGCTGGATATTCTCGGTGACCCATGGATGATATCCTCTAAATCCTTTGGGTATCAGATATTAAATCATATCGTATAACAATCTGAAATACAGTAGGATAGACAGGTGTAAAATGACACTAAGTGATTTTTGGCACGGCCGTTGGAACTATTCAGGGCAAAAACAAAGGAATCATGAAGTACACATTGACCATACTTGCAATGACAGCATTCATGAGTGCTGTATGCACCGGACAGACATACATCGATATGGAATTGGAACCTGAAAAGGTACAGCTGGGAGTGGGAGGAAGTATCCTCTTCTTGCCAGACGATATCTTGGATGAATCACCATACACAGGAGCCCAGATGTCATTGGACCTGCCCATGGGAAGGAATTTCGTTCTAGGGATCAAAGGAGATGTCTATCAGAAGAATGTAGAGGTAGAAGAGCTGCGCAGTCCTGAGAAATCTTACTTACAGCAGCGTAGATTGTATAGTCTGGGTGGTCAATTGAGCCTGGATCCAGGTGATACCGGGAAAGGAGTCTATGTGGGAGCTCAGATGAATTATCTCTGGGGTGACTTCCAACGAGAGGATCCCGAGACCCAATCCGGGATGATCCAAGACGATAATCACAGCTTTGAGAATCAATGGATGACCGGTGTACATGCTGGTGTCACCGCAGATATCTCCGAGCGTATAGGAGTAGGAGTTCAGACCGATTTCAACTTCTCCTTCAATGAACTGGAACTACCGAGCGCACTGACCAAAGTACAAGCAGGCGTGAAGTTCAGATTCTGAACACAGAGATCAGGGATTACAAAGGACCCGCGACCGAAAGGTCGTGGGTCTTTTTTTTTGATTCAAATGGCCTCCACCTGATGACTTGGCATCCAGCCTTTATTTCCATTGGGTAGTGCTATATGTGTCCAAGCGCCCCGCTCTTCCAGCAGAGTCACCTTGCTTCCCTCATGCAGAACGAAAAGCTCTGTGCTTCCATCATCCGGTGCGCTATGCACCTCAACCCGACTACTGAGTATGATCGCCTCATCCTGTGATTCGATGACCTTTCTGGCAGAAAGACTCATCCATAAACACAACATACTCACACAAAAGAGGATCAGACCCAATGTGAATCCCAATTGCCGCGCTCCTCGCGAGCGACTCGATCGGAAGTAGACCCATCCGAGGGCACTGAGAATGGCAAGAAGGATACTGGTCCAAGCCAGGGTATCCATACCGGTCTTCAGCAGAACTCCCCGCCACCAGAGCGTGAAGGCACTAGAGGTGCTCTCTTCCAGTCGGTCCAAGGTGAGATTGCGGGCCAATTGCAGATTGTGTAGGATATCCTCATCAAGGGGACGTGCCTTGATGGCCCTTTCAAAATGAAGTATGGCTTTGCCTATCCTTCCTGACTTGTAATACGCGTTCCCGATATTGAGATCCAGGTCGGCACTTGCTATCAAGGAATCAGCAGTTAGATAATAGCTTAAAGCCGTCTCATAATCGTTCTGCTCATAGGCCTGATTTCCCTTGATGATCAGACTGTCCAGAACCTGTCCAAGGCCAGCTAGGGAAAGAAGAAGGACCACTATGCCCAATGATAATCTCCTCATAGCGCTCTTTCTATGGTATGGATGAGATCGGACACTTCTTGGTAGAGCTCTTCTGGACTACGAATCGCACTTGGGGCGTAGGCCGCCATTTCACAATCCATGAGCACCTTATTCCATGATTCGATCGTAGCAGCATCCAGCCCTGCATCGGTCATCGCTCGGGTCACACTCTGTTTATCTACCTCAGAGAGAGGCAGGGCGAATTTCTGCGATACATAATCATTCATGGCCTGGTAGAGACTGCTGTAGAAGGCCTCATTGTCTCCCGACTGCATATGCGACTTGGCCTGCTTGAGCTGGGCGGTTGCTACTTTTCCTGCCTTTCTCCTGCGCATTCCTACCGCATCGGACTCCAGGTCCTCCTGTCTTCCCTTGTAGACCATGAAGAGCCCCAGCAGTAGGAAGGGGGACAGGACTCCCGTCCAGTGTTTCCATGATCCCGGAAAGAATTCTCCTTCGACTCTGTCGATCTCTATCTCATCGCGTATATGGCGGATATCACTCGCTAGTTCGGAAATACCTTCTTTGCGTATCACTTGGGGACCGCCATTCTGTATCATACTCTCATCTCCTTCTACAGCAATATTGATCTCCTCACTGAAACTGGACCGATACTTCTTCTGCTTGTGATCATAGAATTGAAATTCGATGGGAGGAAGTCTGTATTCTCCCGGATAGCGAGGAATGACCAGATATTCGAAGGTGCGGCTTCCACTCATTCCTCCTCCAGCCGTACTGATACGGTCTTTGATCTTGGGGTCGTAGACTTCGAACTCATCGGGAAGGTCGAGGTCCAGTGCATTGATCAGCGCGAGATTGCCTTTACCGCTGATCTTCACTTCCAAGGTGATCGCCTCGTTAACGGGAAGGGTAGTGGGGTTGGCTTTGATACGTAGATCGAAATCACCCACTGCTCCGCTATATGAATTCTTCTTACCTGCCGAGGGAGGTCGGGATACTTTGATGGTGACCTGGTTGCTTTTCAGCTCCATCCGGTTCATGAAGAAGGACATCCGATTCCCCACGGCCACTTGGGCCTTGTATCTATCGAGTTTCAATTCACCTGCCCGCTGTGGGATGAGTACCTGGGTGGCCAGATGGGCCTTGCGGTAGTCCTTACCATCTATACGCTCGAATTCCTGTGCCCATTGTGGGCTCTCTACCAATTTGTCATCCTTCCAGAATCCGCTGTGTTGAGGGAGTTGTTCGTGCTGTTCCAAGTCGAAGCGCGGATATCGGTTGTAGAGCATGTAGGTCACTACCAAGGGCTCACCTACGACCACTTCGGTCTTATTGGCAAACATGCGTACCATGCAGTCTCCGGTACTTCCACCACCGCCTTGCACCCGGTTTGAGGTAGCGGGAGAGGAGTTATTCTGAGCAGCTGCGTCATTCTTCACCACCTCGATGTCTAATGAACTGGACTTCAGTGTTCCCGTTTCGGTCTGGGCAGATGCGCTCTGAATGGTGAACTTGCCCAATTTCTCAGGGACAAGGAAATAGGAATGGGATACCTCCATACT
>JABDLZ010000155.1 GCA_013001705.1 Flavobacteriales bacterium | reverse complement strand
CCTACATACTATTCGCGAAGAATCAATCCAACAAGCATGACACTTACCCCATTACAACGCTTTTGGCGCCTGTTCAAACCAGACGCCAAAGAGATCAAGAACGTTTACGTCTATGCCATATTCAGCGGTCTGATAGGGCTTTCCTTGCCACTAGGTATACAGGCGATCGTCAACTTCATACAAGGCGGACAGATCAGCACCTCGTGGATCGTGCTGGTGGTCATCGTGGTGCTGGGTGTGGCTGCGACCGGGATATTGCAGATCTACCAGCTCAGGATCACAGAGAATCTACAGCAACGCATTTTCGCTCGGGCAGCCTTCGAATTCGCCCACCGAATCCCCAATGTGAGGTTGGAGGCACTGTACAATCACTACGCACCTGAACTCATGAACCGCTTCTTCGATATCATGTCCATCCAAAAGGGCTTGAGCAAGATATTGGTCGATTTCAGTGCGGCAATTCTTCAGATGCTCTTCGGGCTCATTCTGCTCTCATTCTACCATCCGTTCTTTATCCTTTTCAGCTTTTTCATGGTAGTCCTGGTCTTGGCCATCTTCTACTTTACAGCCCGCAAAGGATTGGACACGAGTCTAGAAGAGTCCAAACACAAGTATGCGGTAGCGCACTGGTTGGAAGAGCTCGCTCGCACCGCTACCACATTCAAACTGGCCGGCCGAACTCGTCTTCCCCTCACCCGAATGGATGGTCTGGTAGGCGATTACCTGGAAGCACGGAATTCACATTTCAATATCCTAATCCAGCAACTCTCCTTGATGGTCGTATTCAAGGTGGTAGTGGCAACTGGGTTATTAGCGATCGGAGGCGTGCTGGTCCTCGAACAGCACATGAATATCGGTCAGTTCATCGCAGCGGAGATCATCATCCTTCTGGTGATGAGTTCTGTCGAGAAACTCATCCTCAGTCTGGAGACCATCTATGATGTACTCACGGCCCTGGATAAAGTGGGAATGGTCACCGATCTGGAATTGGAGAGTTTGGAGGGGATAGAGATGTCAGGGGACAAGACCCGTGGACTGGATCTTCAGTTGAATGACATCACCTTCAACTATCCAGGACAAGAGAAGATGGTGCTCAAGAATATGGATCTGCATATTGCAGCAGGAGAGAAGGTGACCATCATCGGCCCGAATGGATCGGGTAAATCCACCATGCTGCAAGTGATCGCAGGTCTTTATCTACCGCGTATGGGTACCATCAGCTATGACGGACTACCTGCAGGGAATATCGAATCCTCATCGCTCAGGGATTATATCGGAGATTGCCTGAGCTTGGAGCAGCTTTTCGAAGGGACCGTGCTCGAAAATATCTCTATGAATCGCAAGGACGTCACGCTGGAGGATGTACGCTGGGCCATTGCCAATGTCGGACTCAAGCAATTCATTGAGCAATTGCCCAAAGGATATGATACACTCATGGATCCTACAGGTCGCAGACTGCCACGTAGTATCATCCAGAAACTTCTCATAGCTCGCAGTATTGCAGATAGACCACGCTTGCTGCTGCTAGAGGATGCCTTGGAGCATATGGATGAGGCCGATCGGAGGCGCATCATCGATTTCCTCACCTCACCCGAGCAACCGTGGACCCTGCTCGCTATCTCTCAAGATCGCTACATGGCGGCTAACAGTGACAAGGTAGTGGTCATGAAAGAGGGGAGGGCTGCCCATGTGGGTACCTGGTCAGAGATACAAGAGAATATGGACATCAAAGAATTAGGCTATGCTTAATATCTCAGAGAATAGCGTCAACAAGCGTATTTGCAAAGAAGACCTCGGTAGTCTACACGTAGTTGAGGGAAAGCACTCAGGAAAAGTATTCCTGCGTCTCTTGACAGTTTTCTTCCTTGTATTCTTCATCATGCTCTTCATTCCTTGGACACAGAATATCAGAGCAAGGGGAGAGGTGACCACGGTGCGGCCCGATCAACGTCCGCAGACCATACATTCCATCATTGCAGGACGTATCGAGCAATGGTTCGTCAAGGAAGGGGACTTCGTATATAAGGGAGATACCATCCTCTATATCAGTGAGATCAAAGACGAGTATTTCGATCCCGATCTCTTGGGCCGTACCCAGCAGCAATTGAAGGCTAAGGAGATGTCGGTGAGTTCGTACATGGAGAAGGTCAAGGCGCTCGACAGTCAGATAGACGCCTTGGTGGAGACCAGTAAGCTCAAATTGGAACAGGCAAAGAACAACTTGAGGCAATCCCGGCTGAAGGTCACCAGTGATAGTATAGACTACCAAGCTGCAGGATTGAATTATCAGATCGCCATTGAACAGTATGAACGAATGGAACAGCTCCATGAACAAGGATTGAAGTCCTTGACCGACCTGGAGAATCGCAGATTGACCATGCAGAAAGCACAGGCCGATATGATCTCGGCAGAGAACAAGCTTCTCACCAGCCGCAATGAGGTCATCAATGCACGTGTAGAATTGAATTCTGTCCAAGCACAATACCGCGATGAAGTGGCCAAGGCCGAATCAGAGAAATACACTGCACTTTCAGGTATGTACGATGCGGAAGCGGTAGTGACCAAATTGCAGAATCAGTACATGAATTATTCTGTACGCACAGGCATGTATTATATCACTGCTCCCCAGGATGGCTATGTGACCAAGGCCATACAGTCCGGCATAGGTGAGACCATCAAAGAAGGCGAATCCATTGTGAGTATCATGCCAGCACGATATGATCTGGCCGTATCGCTCTATGTGCGACCGATCGATCTGCCCTTGATCGAGATGGGTCAGCATGTGCGTATCCAATTCGATGGATGGCCGGCCATCGTTTTCAGCGGATGGCCCAATACCAGCTATGGGACCTATGGTGGAGAGGTATTCGCCATCGATAATTTCATCAGTGATAACGGTCGCTATCGCATATTGGTGGCTCCCGACCCCGATGGACCACCTTGGCCCGATGCCTTGCGTGTAGGAGGAGGTACACGGAATATGCTACTGCTCAAGGATGTGCCTATCTGGTACGAGATGTGGCGGCAGATCAATGGTTTCCCGCCAGACTTCTATATTCCTGAGAATGGAATGGATCATAACCAAACGAAGAAGAAATGAGATTCTACTCGAGAAAATTGATCAAGCCCGGTGACCTGAATGCCAACAACACCCTCTTCGGAGGGAAACTCCTGCAATGGATCGATGAGGAGGCCGGAATCTATGCCATGACCAAATTGGATACCACCAAGGTGGTCACCAAGTATATCTCTGAGATCGATTTCGTCAGTTCGGCCAAACAGGGAGATGTCATCGAGATCGGATTGGAATATGATCGAGTGGGACGTACATCTATCTCATTCAGTTGCGAGGTAAGGAACCTCTTCACCAAGAAGACCATCATCACCATCGAAAAGATCGTCTTCGTGCAGGTGGATGAGCATGAGCGCCCGTCACCACACGGATTGACCGATGCTGAAATAGAAGCAAGTAAACGATTCGTATGAAGAAGTTCTGCATCATAGTTCTCGCTTTGCTGACGTATCTGCCTTTCGATGCGCAAGAAATCAATCGACTCTCCTATGAGGATTTCATGGACATCGTACTGCGTCATCATCCATTGGCCATGCAGGCGCGATTGGAACCCCAAGAAGCAGAAGCGACCTTGCGCTTGGCCCGTGGAGGTTTCGACCCACTAGTGAGTGCTTCCCTTCAGCAGAAGTATTTTGATGATACTGAGTACTACCGTTTGATCGATGCAGGGCTGAAGGTCCCCACATGGTACGGCCTGGAACTTTCAGGAGGGTATGAGCAGAACCAAGGTCAATATCTGAACCCCGAGGCCAATACTCCCGAGAATGGTCTGGTGCATGCAGGCATCGGAGTGGCTCTGGGTCAAGGCCTCCTCATCGATAAGCGCAGGGCCCAATTGCGCAAAGCCGAATTATATCTCGACCTCAATCAGGTGGAGCAGACCCTCATGCTCAATGATCTTCTATTGGAGGCGGGCATGTCCTATTGGATCTGGTTCGAGCGCACGCTTGACCTTCGGGTCTTCGAAGAAGCCCTCGATGCTGCCCAAGTACGTTTCGATGCGGTCAAGGAATCGGCACGTCTGGGAGCGGTCCCTTCTATTGATACACTTGAGGCGGGAATTCAGGTGCAGGCCCGACTGCTCAGTGTCCAGCAGGCTCGACTGGATCTGCTCAACGCCCGGGCACAGGTCTCTGGATTTCTCTGGGCTTCTGGTCTAGTGCCCTTGGAGTTGGACGTTAACACGCTTCCGCAGGAATTAGGAGAAACACTCGTAGATGCTCCACCGGCCGACCTGCGATTGCGCTTGGGAGAATTGCTTGCACAGCACCCGATGCTTCGTGGCTATGGTTACAAACTCGAAGCTTTGGAGATCGATCGCAGATGGATGGCCGAGCAGCTCAAACCCCGATTGGACCTGAAATACAATGTGCTCACAGAGCGTGTAGGCAATACCGAGACCGAGACTTTCAATACAGAGAATTACACCTGGGGATTCGATTTCGAATTCCCGCTATTCATCCGCGAGGCGAGAGGGAGACTGCGATTGGCCGAGCTCGATATCCAAGGTACTGACCTCGACAGGGCCGATAGACAGCAGATGCTTCAGGTCAAGGCCCGTCAATCGATCAATTCATGGGAGACCACGCTGGAGCAATTCCGACTCTATTCACGCACCGTGCAGGACTATGCCGGACTTCTGGCCGGTGAGCGACAGCTCTTCGAATCCGGTGAGAGTTCCTTATTCTTGGTCAACAGAAGGGAATTGGGATACATCTCGGCCCAGATCAAACGGAATGAGATCCTAACGAAGAATCGCATGGCCAGTTTGAAGACCGAGTATCAACTAGGTATATTGAGTACGAATTTCATTGAATCACCATGAGCATGCCTATGAAAAACATTCTCCTCTCTATCTGTCTCTTCATAGCCTCCTCCATGACGGGGCAATTCATCACTCAGACTCAGTCCCCACGGCTCACCGCCATCCAGATCATCCAAGAGGCGGACAATATGTTACGAACGGGGCGCACACAAGAAGCGCTCTTGGCATACACGAGTGCCATCAATATGGACTACAGCTTTGCCGAAGCCTATATGAAAAGAGCACGGCTCTATCAATTGCTTGGTCAGACCTATGAGGCCATGAAGGACTACGATCGCGCCTTGGAGCTCAACCCCTACAGTGAGTATGTATT